>NZ_BAABRO010000005.1:300000-595604 GCF_039545035.1 Novipirellula caenicola | reverse complement strand
CGAAAGTCTTCGCGACTTTCGCTACGAGCGAGTTCACGGGATCAAAAATCGCACGTGACTATTCCCGTCGCGACGATCAAACCGAGATACGCTGACGGCTTGGAAAGCCGTGCGACTATCTTGCTAATGATCCCTCGAGCAACCTCTCCCCGGCCGATGACAGGTTGGAAGCCAATTCCGCACCCCGAAAGTCTTCGCGACTTTCGCTACGAGCGAGTTCACGGGATCAAAAATCGCACGTGACTATTCCCGTCGCGACGATCAAACCGAGATACGCTGACGGCTTGGAAAGCCGTGCGACTATCTTGCTAAAGATCCTTCGAACAACCTCTCCCCGGCCGATGACAGGTTGGAAGCCTATCTCACACCTCGAAAGTCTTCGCGACTTTCGCTACGAGCGAGTTCACGGGATCAAAAATCGCACGTGACTATTCTCGTCGCGACGATCAAACCGAGATACGCTGACGGCTTGGAAAGCCGTGCGAATATCTTGCTAATGATCCCTCGAGCAACCTCTCTCCGGCCGATGACAGGCTGGAAGCCTATCCCACATTTCGACTACGACTTTACTAGTTCGTCGATCGCGGCGTTCAGCGTGGCACTGGGTCGCATCACGTCGCTGGCCTTTTTGCAATCGGGTTGGTAATAACCCCCGATGTCTGCCGCGGCGCCCTGCACCGAATTCAACTCGTTAACAATCTTCGCCTCTTGATCGGACAGGGTTGCCGCAAGCGATTGGAACTGCGATTTCAGCTCCGCGTCCTTGTCTTGCGACGCCAGTGCCTGGGCCCAATAAAGTGCCAGATAAAAATGGCTGCCGCGATTGTCGATCTCCTTGACCTTTCGCGATGGCGACTTGTTCTCGGTCAAGTACTTGCCGGTCGCCTCGTTCAAGGTTTCCGCCAACACCAAGGCTTTTTGGTTGCCTGCTTTGCCCCCCAAATCCTCGAGCGAGACCGCCAAGGCCAGAAATTCGCCGAGCGAATCCCAACGCAAATGGTTTTCTTCGAGCAGTTGTTGAACATGCTTTGGCGCCGACCCGCCCGCTCCGGTTTCAAACAATCCACCACCCGCCAACAGCGGAACGATCGACAACATCTTGGCACTTGTTCCCAATTCCAAAATCGGGAACAAGTCGGTCAGATAGTCACGCAGCACGTTGCCGGTCACCGAGATCGTATCGAGCCCATCTTTTGCTCGTTGGCACGACACACGAGTCGCCTCGACCGGCGACATGATTTGGATATCCAGCCCCGAAGTATCGTGGGATGGCAGGTATTCTTTGACTTTGGCGATCAAGTTGGCATCGTGAGCACGGTTTTCATCGAGCCAGAAGATCGCGGTCGATCCGGTCGCGCGAGCACGGCTGACCGCCAATCGCACCCAGTCACGCACGGGCAGGTCCTTGGTTTGGCACATCCGCCAAATGTCGCCCTCGGCGACGTCATGCTGCATCAACACTTTGCCACTAGCGTCAACCACTCGGACCACGCCGTCGCTGGGGATTTCAAACGTCTTGTCGTGCGAGCCGTACTCTTCGGCCTTTTGCGCCATCAAACCAACGTTGGCGACGCTGCCCATCGTGGTGACGTCAAACGCCCCGTTTTCTTTACAAAAATCGATCGTCGCCTGATAAACGCCGCTGTAACAACGATCAGGAATCATCGCCTTGGTATCATGCAATTTGCCGTCGGGTCCCCACATTTTTCCCGAAGATCGGATCGCTGCAGGCATCGAGGCATCAATGATCACATCGCTGGGCACATGCAGATTGGTGATCCCGCGGTCTGAATCGACCATCGCCAACGGTGGCCGATCCTGGTACACGGCATCCAAATCCGCCAACACTTCTTGCTTTTTCGCTTCCGACAACGTTTCAATCTTGGCGTAAACGTCGCCGATTCCGTTGTTGGGGTTCACTCCCAATTCGTTAAACAGTTCGGCGTGCTTTTCAAACACGTCTTTGAAAAACACTTCGACGGCATGACCAAAGATGATCGGGTCGGACACCTTCATCATCGTTGCCTTCATATGCAACGACAACAAAACACCTTGTTCCTTTGCCTGATCGATTTCGCGAGCCAGGAATGCTCGTAGCGATTTTTTCTGCAGTCGCGACGCGTCGATGATTTCGCCAGCCAACAGCGATAGTTTTTCTTTCAGTACCGTCGTGGTGCCGTCGGCAGCGACCAACTCGATCCGCACATCGCCCGCTTCGCTCATCACGTGCGACTGTTCGCTGCCATAGAAATCGCCGTCGCTCATCGAAGCCACATGCGACTTGGAATCCGACGACCACGCTCCCATCGAGTGCGGGTTTTGCTTGGCGTACTCTTTCACCGGCGCGGCCACACGGCGATCCGAATTGCCTTCGCGAAGCACCGGGTTGACGGCGCTACCAAGCACCTTGGCGTAGCGAGCCCGAGTCTCCTTGTCGGCATCCGTCTTGGGCTCATCAGGAAAATCGGGAACAGCGAAGCCATTTTTCTGCAGCTCCGCGATCGCCGACTTCAACTGAGGAACCGAGGCACTGATGTTGGGCAGTTTGATGATGTTCGCTTCTGGCTGCTTCGCCAATTCACCCAATTCCGCCAACGCGTCCTGACGCTGTTGGTCCGATGGAAGCACATCGGAAAAATTAGCTAGAATGCGGCCGGCCAACGAGATGTCTTTGGTTTCGACCGTGATCCCTGCCGCCGAGGTGAACGCACGGATGATCGGCAACAACGAATAGGTCGCCAACGCGGGTGCTTCGTCCGTGTGAGTGTATACAATTTTTGAAACGTTTTGAGACATCATCTTCCCTCGTTGCATGCGGTGACCGATTGCCGCTGCACGCCAAGCGAGCAGGGGAAATCGGGGATCAGCTGATGCCCCATCATCGTGTTGAAACGGCTCGAAGGGAAGATGGCCAATTTTGGGTTTTTGGCCGTGATTCTCACACGCAATCCACGCCGCACCGGGACGATCAGGTCGTGTATTCCGAATTGAAACGGACATATTCGGTCGTCAAATCGCTCGACCAATACGTCGCCTGCCCTGCCCCGGATCCCACGCAAAGCTCGACATCAATCTGCGGCTGCCCCTTCATGGTGCGACTAAGTGACGCGGCATCAAAGTCGAGCGGCGTCCCATTTTCGTAGATCGCTTGCCCACAGACCGACAACGAAACCTTGGCCGGTTCCAAAGGCTCGCCGGCGTATCCGGCCGCCGACACGATGCGTCCCCAATTTGGATCGCCGCCGGTGATCGCACACTTCACCAACGGGCTCGCGGCCACGGTTTTTGCAATCACTTCGGCCGATGCATCACTCTCGGCTCCAAAAACATGAATCTGCATCACATGCGTCGCCCCTTCGCCGTCGGCAACAAGCTGCTTCGCCAAGTTGATCGCTAACTTCGTCAGTGCCGCCTCGAATTCGACCAACGCGTCGCCCGAGAGGGGCTCCTCGGTGCCGCTGGCCAGTAGCAGCAACGTATCATTCGTGCTGGTGTGACCGTCCACACTCACGCGATTGAAGCTAAGGTTTGCGACGCGAGTCAGGATTGCTTGAGCGTCCTTTTGCGTGACCGACGCATCGGTGCACATCACCGACAACATCGTCGCCATATTCGGCGCGATCATCCCGGCGCCCTTGGCCATCGCCGCGATCCGGATCGTGTTGCCGTTTAAGTTCATTTCACAGGTTTCGGTTTTGCGTGCCGCATCGGTGGTGCGAATCGCCTCGGCGGCGGCGACAAAGGCGGCGTCGTCTGTGCCCAGTTTGCTGTGGACCAGCTCGATTCCCGATTGGATTTTGTCCATCGGCAATCGCTTGCCAATCACTCCGGTACTCATCACCAACACGCCCGATTCGTCGCAACCGACCAACTTTGCGAGCTGGGCGGACGTGGATTTTGCGTCCTGCATCCCTTGATCGCCGGTACAGGCATTCGCACAGCCGCTATTGGTCAGCACCGCACGCACGGCTGCCGAGGGCGTTCGCGAGCGTGATAGCACGACCGGTGCGGCGACAATCTTGTTCGTCGTGTAAACGCCCGCAGCAACGACCGGATGATCCGATACAATCAAAGAAATGTCCGGTTTTCCGCTGGCCTTGATTCCGCAAGTCGCCCCGGCAAAACGAAAACCACGTGGCAGGAATAGGGGTGAATCTGACATGGGAAACGCCTGTTTAATTGGTTTGCTGCTTTTTGATCGCCGAAAGTCCACTTCCTACGATTTGACCTTTGCAAACAATAAAGGGCGTCGTGCTAGACAACAAGCGACCCACTTATTAAGCGGCCCAGTTATCGAGCGACCCTGTGATCAAGTAGCCCCGTGATCCTGCGGCCGATAAACCCGTGGCCCAGCGATCGTTGATTTGCCCTGTTCATTTTGCCTTGTTTCCGAAGCCCACGACCATCCCCCCTCCCTCCCTCGATGGCGAGTCCACGCGTTTGAATCCACTCGAAAATCCACTTGCTCCTAACGCCGGTGACCTGCGAAGCACGAAAATGGGCGATGCCCCCGAGCTCTTTGGCGATCCCGACTCGCCCGGCGATATCGTGCTGCGCTGTGACGGACTTGGCAAACGCTATGGCGACTTTGATGCCCTGCGTGATTGTTCGCTGTGCGTCGGGGCGGGTGATATTTTTGGCCTGCTTGGCCCCAATGGCGCCGGTAAAACCACGCTGATTCGCTTGCTGCTTGGCTACCTGCACCCGACAGCGGGTCGTGCGACGGTGCTCGGGATTGACGCCGAAGACGACAGCGTGGCGGTCCGTCGGCAAGTCGCCTATTTGCCCGGCGATGCCCGTTTGCCGCGTCACATGCGAGGCGATGGCGTGCTGAAATTTTTTGCTGAAATGCATCCCTACGGCGATCTGCAGCGTAGCCGCGAAGTGGCCGAACTGCTGGAACTCGATCTAAAAACCCGGGTGGCGTTCATGTCGACCGGAATGCGGCAGAAACTGGCTCTCGCCGTCGTGCTAGGGCCACAGACACCGCTGCTGATCCTGGACGAACCGACAGCGAATCTCGATCCGACCGTGCGAGCGGCGGTATTGCAATTGGTCATCGAAGCTCGCGACAACGGCCGCACCGTGATCCTGTCGTCGCACGTGCTCAGCGAAATCGAAGACACCTGTAACCGCGTCGCGTTCCTGCGTCGCGGCCGCTTGGCGCACGAGATGTGGATGAGCGATCTGTTCCAACGCCACCGCATGACCGCCATCACCCGCGAAACGTCGATCGAAGTCCCGGATGCGCTGAAAGGATCCGTACATGTTCGCACCAGAGCGTCAAAGCATGCCGCCCATCAAATTCAAATTGATACCGCCGGCGACCTTGGACCAATCCTCAAATGGATTGACTCTCTCAACTTGAAACAAATTCGCTTTGAACCGTATGGACTTCGCACGGTATACGAAGCGGTCCATGCCGGTGAACCGGTTGCGACCGCATTGATTACCGACACCTCGGATGCAACGAACATGGAACAAGCAAACTCGCGAGCCCGATCATGATCGACCGAATCTTGCTAAAGAAGTACATCGGGCAATCGTTTTTGTTGTTCGCATCTTGCGGGTTAGCGTTATTTGCGTTTGCCTGGATCCGCGTGTGGGTCGTCAGCCTGTTGGACATGGGGCAATTTCAAACGATTGTCGAACAATTTCGTGAGTTTGAAAAATTCTCGCCGATTGAATTTGATTCGCTGTTCACCTATCCCGGTCGCGTCGGGATGACGTACGACGAACCCATCGTCATCCTGTGCATCGTGATCTGGTGCATTTCACGTGGCAGCGACGTGGTCAGCGGCGAACTCGGCCGTGGGACGCTCGAAATGGTGCTCTCGCAACCGATCAGCCGTGCTCGGTTGCTGCTGTCACACGCCACCGTCTCGATCGTCGGATTGGCGCTGCTGTGCATGTTGGTGTGGGCTGGAATCGGTGTTGGCGTCCAAACGACCAGCGTAAAAGAGACCGTGCCTCCGCCGACAGTCCGCATTCCGATCATCGAGTTTGATTTGCCGCTGACGATGGGCGAACCTGAAACGCAGACGCTGCACTTGAGCGAGCGAGTGGACGTGCGAATCTTCGCCGCCTCGACGTTTCACTTGTTTGCGTTCGGCTTCTTCGTACTAGGACTTTCGACGCTACTTAGCAGCATCGATCGCTATCGCTGGCGAACGATCGGAGTGACGGTTGCGATTTATATCGTCCAACTGGTGATGCTGGGGTTGGGCAAAGCGGCCGAGTCGCTGCAGTTTTTGCTATCGATGACCTTCTTCAGCTGCTACAAGCCGCAACAGATGACGTCGATGGTCGCCCAAGAATCGCTGTATACGCCTTGGACACTTACGCATCGAGTCGGCGACACGATGCTGCCGCCGCTGGTGTACCCATTGATTTTGATTGGCTTGGGGCTAGCGTTTTACGCCGCCGCCATCGTTTGTTTCAAACGCCGCGACCTACCCGCCCCACTGTAATGTCGCTGATCATTGTCGCTGATCGCTCCGCGATCATAGCGTTTCGATCACCCCGGAAAACGAAAGCTGTTGATGGTATGTTGATTGAGTCGTACGACGGACTTCCTAGTCCGTCGAATACACCATTGACGGACTAGGAAGTCCATCATTGGCCTCTTGCCGAAGGAAACGTCACGAAATCAACAAGCCGCTGAGCTACTTAGCCGCTTCGGCTGGCTTCGCTTCCTCTTTGGTCTCAGGCTTGGCCGATTCCTTTTCCGCCTTGGCTTTTTCAGCAGCAGCTTTTTCTGCCGCTGCTTTTTCTGCCGCTGCTTTTTCTGCCGCTGCTTTTTCTGCCGCTGCTTTTTCTGCCGCTGCTTTTTCTGCCGCTGCCTTTTCGGTCGCTGCTTTCTCGGCCGCTTCCTTCTCCGCAGCCGCCTTCATCTCGGCCTGTTTCTTCTTTTCCGCTTCTTCTTTTTGTTTCTTTTCCTTTAGCTCGCGAGCCTTCTTTTCTTGCTCCTTCTTTTCACGCTCCAATTTCGCTTGCTTTTCTTTTTGGAAAGCTTCGATTTCTTCTTTGCTCGGGCGGATGGGGAACGTCCCACTGGCCAATCCACGATCGACAATCCACACGTTGCGGAAACGAACTGGATCGCCATGGTCTTGGAACAGCGTGGGCAGCAAATTGGGTTCTTCGGGTTTCCCGGCGCCGGTCGGTCCTGGCAACTCGACATCGTCTTGAACTTTCACTCCGTTGAGCCAGCTGGTCACGTGAGCGCCACGGATCTTGTTGCCTTCGGCGTCCCAGCGAGCCGCGGTGAACTGGATGTCATAGGTTTGCCAACGCAGTGGTGGATAACACATGTTCAAATCGGGAGTACGGAAGCGGTACAACGCTCCACAACCATTGAACACGGCCGGAGTGGCGAACGAATCGAGCACTTGGCATTCATAACGGCCGTGCAAATAGATGCCACTGTTGCCTCGGGCTTGGTCCAGTGCTTCGGGCATATAAGGCAAGCGAAACTCGAGATGCAGATTGAAATCTTGCATCATTGGTTTGATCATCGTGCCGTGCATCAACAAACCATCTTTGGTCATCTGGCCGTTGATAAACTGGTCAGTCGACGTGCCGTCAAACAGCACCATCGCATCGGCTGGCGGCGGCGCGTGCAACGTCGAACTCTCACGCTCGACGCGTTTCAGTTCCCCCAGCCGGCTTCCCTTGCGGTCCAAAACCAGACAGCCGTCCTTTTCCACAAACACGGCGTAGGGGCCACCCGAGAGCACGACAAAATCGTCACTGCGACGGCCGATCAACTGCACCATCTCGGTCTTGTGTCCTTCTTCGCCGGGCAAGCCGCCGAGGTACTGAATCGCCTCGAACGTATCGTTGCCGATGGGCCGAATTTGCAAAGCCACCACGTTGTTGTCTTCGCTATCCGTTTTAATCGGACCAACAAACTCGCCCATCAGCGGAAAATTGGGTTCCGAATCTGGCGTCTCGGTGTAGACGGGCCCCTTGTTGCCAGCGGCCATCACTTGCGTGGGTCCGGACAATCCACTGTTTGAGACTAGAAGAGCAAAACAGACGCTGGCTAGCGTGTATCGTGACCGAGAGATCATGTTCGTTTCGTTTCTGCGGGGGAAAGGAGAGAGGTTCGTGGGGGAGAGAAAGATCTGCGGGAAATCGCGATCGGTGATGACGGACTTCGTCCGCTCCTAAAATAGTTAGCGGGTCCTCGGCGGGCTACGGTTTTGCCGCGATTTCTTGCCGTAAACCCATCGTTTTGGCGAGGTTTCGCATTGTAGCGATGCCCCCGGCCACAGGATTCGAGTTAAGATATTTTCAATTGGTTTTCCTCTCACTCCCCCCAAATTGCCTCTACACAGCATGAAATCCCCCCTTCTAGCGACCCTAATCGCACTTGTCGCCACGGCGGTCACCCAAGCTGCCTCGCCGCCGAACATCGTCTTTATCTTTACCGACGATCACTGTGAACAAGCACTCAGTGCGTACGATCCGGCCCGCATCACCACGCCGAACCTCGACCGCATCGCCAACGAAGGCATGCGGTTCGATCGCTGCTACGTCACCAATGCGATCTGTGGCCCCAGCCGAGCGGTGATCCAAACCGGTAAATACAGCCATATCAATGGCTTCAAAACCAATCGCGATCGCTTCAACGGCGACCAGCAAACGTTTCCAAAATTGCTCAAGGCCAACGGCTATCAAACCGCCGTGGTCGGCAAGTGGCACCTCGTCTCTACCCCGCAGGGCTACGACTACTACGACGTCTTGAAGGGGCAAGGCCCGTACTACAATCCGCCGATGTTGACCGCCGGACCCGATGGCAATCCCGTCATGCGGCCGCACACCGGATACACCACCGAGATCATCACCGAAAAAACGTTGGCGTGGCTCAAAGAGCAACGTGACCCCAACAAGCCCTTCATGCTGATGTGCCAACACAAGGCGCCGCATCGCAATTGGATGCCCAGTCCGAAGTACCTCAACTGGCTCGACGACGTCACGATCCCCGAACCCGAAACGCTGTGGGACGACTACTCGGGTCGCACCCGCTCTGCATCGCGTCAACAGATGACGATCAAGGAACATCTCAACTCCAACGACCTGAAACTGACCGGCTATGGAACGATGAACGCCGAACAACGCAAAGCTTGGGACGCCGCCTATGGCCCCAAGAACGAAGCGTTCAAAAAGGCGCAGGCCACGATGACCGAGAAAGAGATCGTCCAGTGGAAGTACCAGCGTTACGTCAAAGATTACCTTCGCTGCGTCAAGAGCGTTGACGACAGTGTCGGAGCGGTGCTGGACTATCTAGACGAAGCCGGTTTGGCGGACAACACCGTCGTCATCTACTCGTCGGATCAAGGTTGGTACTTAGGCGAACACGGCTGGTTCGACAAACGTTGGATGTACGAAGAATCGCTCAAAACGCCGTTGATGGTCCGCTGGCCTGGCGTGGTGAAACCGGGCTCGGTCAACAACGACATTGTTTCGAATCTTGATTACGCCGAAACGTTCCTGGACATCGCCGGAACCGACATCCCCAGCGACATGCAAGGCCGCAGTTTGGTGCCAATTTTCAAAGGCAACACGCCCGCAGATTGGCGAAAGACGTTTTACTATCACTACTACGAAAACCCAGGGGCTCATAATGTCGCCCGGCACTATGGTGTGACCAATGGCCGTCACAAGCTGATTCGCTTTTATGCACTCGAAGGCGAGGCGATTGATGATTGGGAATTGTTTGATCTGCAAAAGGATCCCAACGAGTTGAACAGCGTCTATGCAAACCCCGAATACGCCAGCGTCCGGGCGGAAATGGAATCCGAGCTCGCTCGGTTGCGAAAGCAATACGACGATGAAACGCTCGACCCGATCCAGCCGATTCGCAAGCGAGCCAAGCAGCAACGTCGCTGATCGCGCTGCGAACCATCGTCGTCGATCGCCGCACCGTTCGGAATGTCGCTGATTGCGCTGCGATCAAAACGACGGCTGCGGACGCTAGTCAGCTCGACGGTTCCCTCGATTCCGCGCTCGAGTACCGAGCGAACCTTCCCGCTGCAAACCGTCTCCAACTTCGATGTTGGAGTGGGCTGCGGGGGCAATTTTGTCGCAAAAGCGGTGTGGTTTTCGGAATCGTTAGCGGCAATAAAATCAGCAAAACCGGCATGATCCACTCCTCTGAGTGGTCTGCAATCGGTTTTGCGGGATGCGACGGCTGTTTTTTTGGCGAAGAAAACGAGCGGGACTTGACGAAGGATGGGGCCAGTCAGTACGCTTTGCGACAGACAAAACGACCTTCCGGGGGATTAGCTCAGTTGGGAGAGCGCTTGCATGGCATGCAAGAGGTCATCGGTTCAAGTCCGTTATCCTCCACTCAGAAAGCCGCTTGTGAAATCACAAGCGGCTTTTTTCGTGCGCCGATCTCCTTGAGCATCAACGATTTGCGGCATTTCATAACATTCCGCCACGTGTGAGTTCACTGGCGATGTCGGATTGTGTCGGACTTCAACGTGCGAGAGTACTAAGACGTTCGCTGAGAACCAGAGCCGCGTGATTCGAGATCGCCGACGTTCTTCGAACGAACACACTGCAAACCGCGCCGACACTTGCCTCAACCCTCCGAAGGCATTGCCGCCCACCACAGCAACATGCTCTGTTCCCATGTTGGCCAAACAAAATGGTCGGCCTCTTCGGGATGTATCCGAAGACGCTTGGCTAGTGGTTGGAGGAGAGCGAGTGTGCTGGCACGGTGACTTCGATCAGCATGCCTGGGAGAAAATCGGTCTCCAAATCCTCCAGTTTACGATCGTCCAAAATCTTGCATCCGTATCCGCGCTGGGTTGCCTGTTGCAATAAACGTTCGATGGCTGGCAAATGTCCGTAAGCCAGCAAGCAGCGTCCGCCAATGTTTAAATGTTGCGGCAATCCATCGAGCAACGAATCCATCAAGGCAAAATTTGGATCGTAAAAGGCGTGTTCCGCTGGCTTCTCGACCGTGCCGTCTTCCCAGGGTGGATTGGAAAGGATCAGATCGAATCGTTCGCGATCGCCGATCGTGGAAAAGGCCATCGGTGCATCATGGGGGACTTGCCGTACATCCGCCTGCGTCGATTCGGTGAGCATGGCGATGTTGTATTTCGCGTTGTTCACAGCCGCCGGATTGATGTCGGTCGCGACCACCGAGTTGGCGTTGTACTGCAAGCAGAGCACGGCGATCAGTCCCGTGCCCGTCCCGATCTCCAAGACATCGCGACTGCTGCAAATCCCGTCCTCGACAATCAGCTTGCGCAGCGAGATCGTGTCCGCCGGTTCCCAGAACACCGATTCAAACTGGACGATGTCACCGTGCATCACGCCTTCGGCGGTCCACGTTTGCGCCACCTTAAAGGGATAATCCACTTCGTCGCGTTGGTCACGCGAACAGCCATTGGCAAGGCAGAGAGCTAGCGAACCTACAAGGAATCGGCGGCGCGAATGAGAATGCAACACGATGTTATAAAAACAGGCTGAAGGAAGGGGCAGGAACAGGGACGGGGCCATCATGTTCCCCACGAACCGGAGGCAGTGATTTTAGTCGAAGTCGCGTAGCGTAACCTCGGGGGCTTCTTGGCCGGTTCGTTCTGGCCGCAAAAATCGATCGACTTGCCGAGCACGGCCACTTTCGTTGGAGCTTGGGGACGAGCACGGAGCTTGGGGACGGAGCACAATTGCGACCACAGCTATAGCCTCACCCGGGGAAAGAGTACGATCCCAGCAAAAGAGTAGCAACGCTCCCCGGTTGCTAGCGTGTCCTGCGATTATTCATTCACTGCCCAGGCTGACGCATCACTGCGATCATTTCCGACTACCACCACCCCCATTTTTTGCTACGGAGAAAGACATAACGCAGTCGATAACAAGATGGTACATGGTTGTGCCGCGTTTGCTCTAGTCTTGAGCCGAGTAGGTGCGATCGGCATCGGTCATCGAACGCAACGCACCGGCAATCAGCCGCATTGCCGGACCCTAGTCCTCACAGGGTGACCCCGCCTGCCGCAGCATCATGCTCTGTCTCCGACGTAGTCTAGTCGCAATGCCACACAAGAAACCTAGCTTGCCAGAGAAAACCTGCGTCGTCTGTGGACGAACGTTTCAGTGGCGGAAGAAATGGGCAAAGGTTTGGGACGAGGTCAAGTATTGTAGCGACAAGTGCCGGAAACATCGCGGCGATACGGCGAGTGAAAAGGAAAAGCAATCATGAAACGACTTGCTGCCGCCCTCGCTGCTCAGATGCTTTTTGTCGTCGTGGCATTTTGTGGTTTCGGCTTTTTGGCAACGTTCGAGCCGACCGATAACGCGCTAGCGTTCCGAGTCGGCTACGTGGTTATCGGGATTGGATGCCTCGCCGCAGCGATACTCTTGACCGCAAACGCGGTTCGAAACGGAACTCTAACTTGCCCGTCAACGTGATTCGCCGCGCAGACCGATTGAGCCAAGTGATCATACTGAGCTCAATCATCGAAAGAATCGCAAAGGCGAGCCAGATCGAGCCAGATCGAGCCGGCTGCTATAGCTGGTTCACCTGCGGCGGCAGCACGCGGCTATGATGAATTTCGTCGGTCAGAAACCCGAGTGCTTTGGGTCGTACGACACCAGGAAGTGTAACGACATCATAAAGCTCTTGAATGTTTCCCTCGATACGAATCCACTGGACGGCATCACCGCTCCGCAAATCGATCACTTGCAAGCCACAACGGGCACGGGCGCCTCGTTTGGCCAAATTTTGATCCAAGTCCAATCCGTGGAACGAGTTTTCGCGTCGCGGAAGTGACAGCCCAACCACGGCGTAATCACCGACGAACGCCAGCCCACGCGCGTAACCGGGACAAAATGCGATGGGCTCGAATTTGCCGGTGGCCAAATCGATGAATCCGAGATTGCCGCGACCCGAATCAAGTAGCCACAATCGGTCTCGATAGACTCGAGGCGAATGTGGCATCGACAGTCCCTGCGTGATGATCTCGTTGGAGGTGATGTCGATCACGCAACCCCCATCGGCACGAGCGTCTCGCCAACCATCGACAATGTCACTTTGACTACAACAAGTCACATAGCGAGCTTGACCGTCTTTCAAGGCCAACCCGTTAAGGTGACAGCGGTCCTCCCAAGCAATCTTGCTGATAAACGGCGGATGCCACAGCGGTTGGAGATTGTAGCGGTCGCTCGTCGTCGCCAAGCAACTCGCCATGGTGCTGACAAAGACCAGTCGTCCATCGGATTCCATGGCTACGTCATGAGCATCGACGTCGCCCGTGGTATAGCCAACGCGTGGCACGTAAACGCGGTCATACCCGTCATCCATTTGGCCGGCAACAAGCATGTTCTCCATCCGCCAAATCTGGTAGACCGACGCCAAACAGAGTGTCTGTGAATCACTCCATAAGCCCATGCATCGAGCAAACTTGCGTTCAAAGATGGAAATCTTATTGTCCGCTTGGCGGCCGATCAAAAACAACTCGCCTGACTGATAGGTACTCAGCGCAAGACTGACGTTTTCACTAGCCAGCCACGAGGTAAAGTTACGAGAACTGAGAATATTGAAACCAAGCGGCGACGTTTGTGGGATCGAATTTAGCATGGGAATAAATATACCAAGCGATGTGGTATGTAACCAATTTTTTTATGCTGCAATAAGTCCGAACGTGCTCGGTAACCGCTATGGCAATGCGATCACGGGGTGATAACGAAGCAAGCTTGGCCACACTACAAAACCACGATCTCCGCAGGAAACCTTTGAATCAATTTGATGCCGGTATGGCTGTACAGTGCATGGGTGTGCAGCGTGCAAGTAACTGTATCGATCGATTTCGACGAGTGCAGCTGTCGCTTCTTCACAGCGTCATTGATTTTTCCCAATCAGAATTTTTTCACCACACTTCCACTGCAAATTTGCAACAATAGTATGCACCTACTGAACTCACATGGGAGTCATTGCTGCCTATTGTACCCGAGTTTGATGCGAATGATCTCCATTCAACACCAAGTTTTCAAGGCAAAGAATAATGCCCCGATCTCCCCGGCCTGTGACGTGGTTTGATTCTGAGCGACCTCCATTACAAATGGATAAACGAGCACTTCGCAACCGTCGACGACGTCGATTGCGTTTGGAACTACTTGAGACTCGCAAACTTTTGGCGGGCAACTGCGATGCGGTAATCGTCGCCGGCGACTTGCAGATCACGTGTGACGCCGAAGACAACGATATCGCGATCGAAGCGGTGGCTGGATTTTTTGAGGTGACCGGCAACGCGGGCACCACGATCAATACGCTGCCGGCCGACTCGTTTGCTGTGCCTGCGGTCACGGGAGACGTGATCGTGAACCTACGTCAAGGCGATGACAACGCTTATATTAATAACGTTGCCATCGCAGGTAATCTCAACATTCATGGCGGTGACGGATCCAACCAAATCGTTATTGAAATGTCTGACATCGCAGGTGACGTAACAGTCAACAATGGTGACAGCAATCTGGTATCCACAACCAAGATAAGTGCCCAGGTCACCCAATTCATCGAAAACACGATTGGCGGCGACGTCAACGTTTCCAACGGTGACAACACCGCTAACAACACGTCCATCAATGCCATTGGCACCCAAACCGATGTGATTGACAATGTCATCGGTGGGCACGTCGTCGTCCGCAATGGCAACGCGACCGCCACCAGCGATGATACGGTGGCGAATGGTAACGTGGTGACCGTGATTTTCAACGACATCGATGGAGGTGTGGATGTCACCAGCGGCAATGGCTCGGGCGGTGGAACCCCTCTATTGCTAAGCCGTGGTAACTCTACCTCGATTTTCGTGAACGAAATCGCAGGCGGCGTGGCAATCAATCATTTGGACGGCCATAGTGCATCAAACGCTGAAGACAACTACGGTAACTATGCGATCGTTTCCGATAATTTGGAAATCGGAGGTGACGTCCAGATCAACCAGCGGAATGGGACAGCGCAAAGCACCTACGGTTACGCAACCGCCAACTTCGCTAGTGTTAGCTCCAATGGTTCGATTCAAGGCGATGTTTCTGTTAAACACCATGACGCAAACGCCACGTCGGACGAGGCGGATGCCTATGGCAATTACACGATCGTCAATAACAACGACACGATTGCGGGTGACATCCGAATCGAGCAGCGTCATGGCACGGCGAATAGCACGACCGGTTACGCCAGTGGAAATCTCGCGGGGGTTTACGGCAATGGGATCGTTGGCGGAATTGGCGGCGATGTCTGGATCAGTCAAGGCAGAGGCAACGCCACCGGGTATGACGCTGGCGGTAATTTCAATGTTGTCGGATTCAACGGAATGATCGCTGGCGATGTAACGATTAAGAACCTCGATACGATGGCGACGGCATCTGGCAGCAATGCGGCTGGAACGTTGAACTTCGTCTCGTACAACGAATCGATTGTCGGTGATGTCTCGATCCAAACTCGCACGGGAAGAGGAACATCGGATGGTTACGCTTCGTTCGCTGCTGGCAACGATTCGTTCGTCACTGGCAATTTCATCCAAGGGGATGTCGAGATCCAACATGGTGCTGGCTTTGGTACAACCACCGGTGACTACAGCACGAGTAGTGGCAACTACGGAAACATCGCTGAAAACGAAATTTTGGGCGATGTCTCGCTGATCAATTCAAAAGCGACAGCAACCTCCAGTGGCGACAGCGGCTACAGTTACGCGAATTCGGCCTTCGTTGACGCAAATATCATCGACGGCGATGTAACGATCCGGCAATATCCCGGCACGGCGGTCTCCAGCGGGTACGGTGGCACTGCCGCGGGCGTCTATACCGAGCTATATGGCAATGCCATTGCGGGCGACCTCAATATTTTGGTTTTCAATGGGACGGGTACGAGCGATTTCACCTACGATAGCTTCGCCCGAATCAGCGACAGCCTTATCGGCGGAGACATCCACTTTACCGGCGCCGCCAATGGACGCGATGAAGTGATCCTCGACTCGGTGGAGGTGATCGGCAAGTCGGTGATCGGCACCCGTACCGGTGACGATTCCATTTCCGTGACCGACTGTGTGTTCGGCGATGCAGTCCACTTGCTCGGAGGCTCCGGAGCCGATGAGTTTTTTGATGGCGGCGGGAACACTTTCCCCGGCGGCTCGCCAATCTTGGGTTCAATTACCCCCGTTCCCTAGCAGCAGCCCGGGGACTAGCAGTCGAGGGACAGAGCACAATTGCAGAGCACAATTGCAACCACAGCTCACACCCTCACTCGGTGGGGAGATTGGGGACAGGGGGAGATTGGGGACGGAGATTGGGGACAGAGCACAATTGTGACCGCAGCTCATCTCCGCACCCGGGGAAAGAGTACGATCCCGGCAAAAGAGGAGCAACGCTCCCCGGTTGCTAGCGTGTCCTGCGATTATCCATTCGCTGCCCAGGCTGACGCATCACTGCGATCATTCCCGACTACCACCGTCCCCCATTTTTCGCTACGGCGAACGACATGACGCAGTCGATATCAAAAGGGTGCATGGTTGTGCCGCGTTTGCTCTAGTGTTGAGCCGAGCAGGTTGCGATCGGCATCGGTCATCTAACGCAACGCACCGGCAATCAGCCGCATTGCCGGACCCTAGTCCTCACAGGGTGACCCCGACTGCCGCAGCATCATGCTCTGTCCCCAAGCATCGTCCTTGCTCGGAGGCTCCGGAGCCGATGAGTTTTTTGATGGCGGCGGGAACACTTTCCCCGGCGGCTCACCAATCTTGGGTTCAATTACCCCCGTTCCCTAGCAGCAGTCGGGGGACGAGCAGTCGGGGGACAGCAGTCGGGGGACAGAGCACAATAGCAGTCGGGGGACAGAGCACAATTGCAACCATAGCTCATACCCTCACTCGGTGGGGAGCTTAGGGACAGGGAGTTTGGGGAGTTTGGGGACAGAGCACAATGGGAGATTGGGGACGGAGATTGGGGACAGAGCACAATTGTGACCGCAGCTCATCTCCGCACCCGGGGAAAGAGTGCGATCCCGGCAAAAGAGGAGCAACGCTCCCCGGTTGCTAGCATGTCCTGCGATTATTCATTCGCTGCCCAGGCTGACGCATCACTGCTATCATTCCCGACTACCACCGTCCCCCATTTTTCGCTACGGCGAACGACATGACGCAGTCGATATCAAAAGGGTGCATGGTTGTGCCGCGTTTGCTCTAGTCTTGAGCCGAGCAGGTTGCGATCGGCATCGGTCATCTAACGCAACGCACCGGCAATCAGCCGCATTGCCGGCCCCTAGTCCTCACAGGGTGACCCCGCCTGCCGCAGCATCATGCTCTGTCCCCGAGCATCTCTGTCCCCGAGCATCTGCTCTGTCCCCGAGCATCATATTCCCTACAGCGATGGCAGTCTCAATTTGCGGATAACCTTCACCGGGAGAAACAGATTTTGAGGATCATCTTCTAGTGGCGTGAATCCGTATTTGAGATAGAACTGTTTAGCGTGATCGTTAATGGCTTCGACTTCTACCGCCTGAATGCCAATTCTTGCTGCCAGATACTCGGCTCGCCGGAGGGCGTCCATCAACAGGAACTCCCCAAGTCCTTCCCCATGTGCGTTTTTATCGACAGCGAGCCTGCCAAGCAGCACAACGGGTATGTCAATTTGAGGTAATCCTTTGGCTTGATCGTCGGGCAACGCTTCGAAAACAACCGTGTGGTTCGAGAGGGCGTAGTATCCCCTGATCGTAACACTGCCATCTTCGACGAGGACATACGTTCGAGCAAGATCTCGCTTTTCGTACTGGCTAATCTTCGTCGCAAGCCAATCATTCAGTACCTCAACACCGCAGTCGAATCCGGTACGATCATGACTTTTTCGCTCGAATGGCTCAACGGTCCATGCGGAGTTGCTCATTTAACCAAGTCGCTTCTTGTAACGACGAGCCGCAGCCTTTAATGCATCGTTTGGCTTTGCATCTGACGCCTGAAGAGCCTCTAAAAACGCATCACGATCCCGATTGGATAGTCGTGTGAACTGAGCCTCTTGAATCACCTGACGTGCTTCTCGCACGACAGTCGAGACGGTGAATTCACTGACCGTCTGCCCAAGGGCGGTCGCCGCTTCTTCAATGATCTGCTTCAAGTCACTTGCTAAGCGAACGTTGATTCGAGCATCGTTATTTGTTGTCGCCATTCCGATCCTCCAAAGTTGCCAAAAATAGAAAGTGGCGTATTGCCACTGAATGATACACCACAGCCCGCAGTGTGGCAATATGCCACATCGATACCGTTTATTGCTCTGGCGAGGCGTCTGAAATTTCGGCCGCAAGCTCGGATAACGTGTCGGACAAGGAAAAGGCGGTTTCCGCAAACTCCTTGTAAATAAGCACTTACGGCGACCACGATCACGTTTGATGCGAATGTAGATCAATCATGGTTTGATCGCGCGCGTTGCGATGAAGGTGTCGAGGAAGTTTGAGAGCGGATCGGAATCCGATTCGCCGTAGCGGTCCTCGTAAAAACCCGCCAGCAGAAAACCCGCTTTCAATTGCCCGCCGATTTGATCTTCCAGCGTGTGGCCGAACTCTAACGCGAACCCTGATTCAATCGCCTGTTTGATGTGCGGCTGATCCAGGTAATCCAGGTCGGAATAAGGCAGCGGATAGCGAACCTCCAGATTTCCATTCTCCTTTCGTTCATCGTCGAAGATGTACCGAACCGGATTGGTGAATCCTGCCATCAAAATGCCACCGCTTCGTAACACCCGAAAGCATTCTTGCCAAACGGGTAACACGCTTGGAACGAACGTGTTTGAGCAGGGGTGAAAGATCAAATCAAATGATTCGGATTCGAACACCGACAGATCGACCATGTCGCCTTCGACAAAACTGATCTGCAGTCCGTCACGCTCGGCGACCATTCGATCTTGGTCCAATTGTCGTGGCGAGTTGTCAAAGACCGTCACTTCCGCGCCGGCCGCTGCAAGCACCGGAGCCTGTTGACCACCCGCCGAGGCAAGGCAAAGCGTCTTTACCCCATTGAGTGGTGGGAACCAATCGGCGGGCACCGGAGTTGTAGGCGTCAAGACGATTTCAAACTCACCATTTCTAGCCTTCCGAATCGTTTCTTGATCCACCGGTTTGGTCCATCGGTTGCCTTCGCGGACCTGCTTGTCCCACGACCGACGATTGTGCTCGCGAACGTCATCTTCGTTCATGCATGATTCCTTGGGGTATTGTTCCGATCTTCTCAAATGATGACTGAACGACCTTTCGCGTCGTCACTAGTGGATGCCGTATTACAAGATCGATAAGCATCGGTGTCTCACCATCCACTCGGCAATTGCCAGACACCGGGCGTGATTAATTCGACCGAATTGCCAGCTGGATCGCGAAAGTAGATGGACTGTCCGCCGGCGGGCCATTCCACTTCGGCTTCGATCTGGACGCGATGATCCTGCAGGTGTTGCCGCCAATCACCGAGCGACTGTCTTTCAATGCCTAACGCGAAATGGCCTGGTCCCATTGCACCATGATGCGGCAGCTTGTCTCCCGTGCATGTCGTCTTCGGATTGAACGCGAGCAGAACCTGGGCCTGGCCGACTCGAAAGAAAACATGCCGCGTGGGCTCTTTGGCAATCACATCCAGACCAAGGATTCGTTGATAGAAGTCTTCGGCGGCATCGAGGTCGTCGACATAGATCGCCGTTTCAACAACCGACAGCACTTTCATTTCAATTCACCATCCAATGCAGAAACGCAACCGCGACACGACTGCCAGATTCAAATCGGGTCTCGCATGCGATAGGTCACAGCACAAACAGACGCAAATTATTGCAACCGCCCTATCCAGGCGTGAATTCGATACTTCACTACTCAGACTTTATCCGTTTCAGCGTAACGAAAATGTGCTGGTTCTCAGCCGTGGAAGAAAACTCAGTGGGCCGAACCTTTCCCGAGGGTGCAAAGCACAATTTCCGAGCGTTCTTTTCGAGTTGATAGATTCCGAAAAACTGCTTGCCTTTTGCGTCCCCTTCGCTCGGCGTGAAGTCAATCGTCTTTGGCTTTGTTGTTGGGTCGAAAGTGCTGGTCCCCATCGCGACTTTGCGATCGTCAGACCAGAGGGTCCATGCGCCCTTATCGTCGTTAACCACGGTAAACTTTGCGGCGTCTTCATCCTTCGACTTGTTCCCCTGGATGACCAGTTCAACGATTTGCCATTTCCCTTCAATTTTCTTGCGATCTTCTTTGATCGCTTCGGCTTTCGCATCGTCAGCCGAGGCTACGGACGAAAGCAAGAATCCAGCAAGCAACAGACTGGAAAACAAATATCGCATCGTGGTCATCGTCGTAGCCTCCACCAGCATTCGAAAGAAACCAAGCACCCACACCAATTATAATGCACTAGCGGTGACCGCTGCTTCATCAACCTTAGAGCCGCGGAACGTGTGCGGTTGTTTTAGGGGCGTTTTCGTGTAATCGAAAGTCTTGACGGCTTGTTGATTTGATGAAGTCTCCTGCGGCATGGGGTGTAGGATGGACTTCCTAGTCCGTCAATGGTGGATTCGACGGACTAGGAAGTCCATCGTACGACTAAAACAACAAGCCGCCCGCGACTTCCGCTACCGGTTTTCAGATCTGTTTTAATGTAAGGTTCCGACCCTAACCGATCTCACACGTTAGCATGTCACCGCGGATGCCGCGAAACCAATGGCCTCGTCGTGGGTTTCATTGGAGGG
Organism: Novipirellula caenicola; assembly: GCF_039545035.1. Classification (NCBI taxonomy): domain Bacteria; kingdom Pseudomonadati; phylum Planctomycetota; class Planctomycetia; order Pirellulales; family Pirellulaceae; genus Novipirellula; species Novipirellula caenicola. The sequence goes on along the minus strand of NZ_BAABRO010000005.1, from coordinate 574,886 downwards.
AATCCGCATTTACTCACTTGAACCGAACCAAGCGATCCATGATGAATCATCGACGATATTTCCTCACAATTTTGTGTCTCGCCTTGACGGGAATCGGCACGTCCACGAGTCATGCTCAAACCGCATCCCAAGAAACCAGCCCCCAATTCAAACGTCTCGATCGCAACCGAGATGGCAAACTGACCGACGACGAGTTCTCTGGGCCGCTGTTCCGCCGCATCGACACGAATCAGGATGGCGTCATCAGCGTCGCAGAAGACCAAGCATTTACGCGTCGCGCCGGTCGTGGGCCAGCCGCGGCAGTCACAACATCCGTCCAGGCTGAACTTGATCTGCCTTATGCCGGCACGGACAATCCGCGGCAAACACTTGATTTGTATCTACCCAAGACACGCAAGGACGACAAGCCGTTGCCGGTTGTCGTTTTCATCCACGGCGGCGGTTGGCAAAACGGGGATAAAAAGGGTGGCTACGGGCCCCTTGCTCCGCTGGTCGAAAGCGGCCAATACATCGGAGTCTCGGTCGGATACCGACTCAGTGGCGAAGCGATCTGGCCCGCGCAAATCCACGACTGCAAGGCTGCCATTCGTTGGCTGCGAGGCAATGCGAAACGCTACAACCTAGACCCTGACAAAATCGGCGTGACGGGCACTTCGGCTGGCGGACATCTCGTCGCAATGCTAGGAACGACCGGCGATGTCCCCGAACTCGAAGGCCAACTGGGCGACCACCTAAGTCATAGCAGTAGCGTCAATTGCGTCGTCGATCAGTACGGTCCCACCGATCTGCTGTCGATGGGTGGTTGGCACGACGATGCGAATTCACCCGAGTCCAAACTCGTGGGCGGAACGCTTCAAGAGAACCCAAAGGCAGCCCGCAACGCTTCACCGATCACGTATGTCTCGAAGAACGATTCGCCGTTTCTGATCATCCACGGAACCGATGACCGCGTGGTACCGCTGGATCAATCCGAGCAGCTGCACGAAGCACTCAGCAAGGTCGGAGTCGAGTCGATGCTGGTTCCGGTGCAAGGAGGCGGGCACGGCCGATTCTCGTCGCCGGAAGTCGCCAAGCGGCTGAAACAGTTTTTTGACAAGCATCTGCTTGGCAAAGAGGTAACGATTTCAAGCGAACCGATTCCGCAGCGAAGTAACAATCCAAAGTAGGCAACGCCTGAAGAATCATCGACGGATTGTCGCTGATATGTCGGGAAGAGCACCTTGATCCGTCAGCGGTCACGGTCAAAACATAGCGTTGTGGATTCGTCGCTGTAGCCTAAGAATCCGGTAGTGTGCCGCGCGGTCTGGATCGGACGATTGGTTCGCCGCTGCTGCAACGTAAGCGATATACTCGTCTTGATCCGGAGTGCTGCACAGCATCAAATCCGTAAACACGCGCGCGGCATCTTGATTGAATCCCTCTGCACTCAATTGTTCGGCAAGTTCTAGTGCTGCGGATGGACTGAACGCGAGGCACCGGGCGTGCATCTTCGTCCGTTCCCCCTCGGCTGCATCCAAGTTCGCTTGGCACAAGCCTGCCATGTACAGATGAAACGGCGAACCAAATCTTTCAGGTCCACTCCAGCGACGCTCCGACCACCAACTCCATGCCCTCAGAAAGAAGTCACTCGCGAGATCATACTCTTTTCGATCCAATGAATCTCGACCATCCAGAACTAACCTGTCGAGTGAGTTTGTCGATGGTTCCTTCTCGCGATTTCGATACTCACTTAATAATCCATACCGCGTAAAGACCGCAACAGGGAAGTAGGGAACCATAAACGGCTCCACCGAATCCTTGAATGGATCGTCCGTCGTTCCGTCGTTCAGGATCTGAAACGGATGGGTTAGCATTTTTCGTATCTCACTCACGTCCTCGCGACCAGAAACAATTCGATCCACACTCTCTAACCGGCTCACGAACGAAATTTCAGGATTGTCGTTAAAATTCAATCGCCAAAGCTCAGCGGCTTCATCAGAGAGACTTGGCAACTTTCGATCAGAATAAACTTGACGAAAGAACGACATCGGAACTTCGTCCTCCTTGTGCAATTCACTTACGATTTTCCAAGCCTCTTGCCGATGCCCATGCTCGTAAAGTGATATTGCGATTTTTTCCAAGTAGTCCAATTCCTCGGCTTCACTCAGGTTCCCCCGCTTGGCATATCGTAAGAGCGTTTGAAGCACCGCCCCCCCGAGCTCCTTTTCACCTTCGGTATCAAGTGCAATCCCGATCTTCAGCAAACGATCGAGCGAGTCGACACGGTCTTCGATCGGATACCACGCATGGTTTGCCAAACGATCATAAAGTTCATCTAGATCATCGCGTTGCTTACGGACGATGTTCATCGCCGGCGTCGGGTCCGCTTCAAAATAGAACCAGAACAACGAGTCTGCGGGAATGTGCTCGCGGATCGCGTTCAGCGCTATCACGCGTTCCTCATTTGCCAGGATGGAATCACAGGCAATTTGCAAAGCGTCGAAAACCTCGGAGTTTTCTTTGAGGCACAGTAAGATCTGACCTAGCAACGCAGTTCGTTCTTCAGCGAGATTCAATCGAGAACAAATTTCGTACTGAATACAGTTCGATGCAAGTTCAGCGGATTTGTTGTTCGAATGTTCATAATCAGGCACTCGAAGACTTTTGGCTGCACTCCAATCGAACCGTTCGATGGCATCGAACCAAGCGAGTTCTTGTCCGGCTCTTTTCGCTTGTTTCAGAGTCCGCACTTCGCCTTGGCCCGAAAGATGAGCGAAGAGCAATGTGTCAACTTCGCCGATCTTGGCGTCTTGAAGCTTGCTTAATCGCTCTAAAGCAACTGACATCTCATCGCTGCGAATTGCACTTTGAATCGATCGATGTAACGAACTGATGTAGTAAGATCGCAGTGAGTCATCGCGGGCGCTCTTCGCGAGTCCAATCAGTTTGTCGATTTGCCCATTCTTCCAAACAGCATCAATGTAATCAGGATTGGAACTCAGTTCTCGTATCGAATTTCGATCTCGCTCGTTGAGAAAAATCGTCACAATGCCATTGGCAAATCGCTTGGAGTTCATCGCGTCATGAAATCCGGTGATTCGATGGAAGTTCCAATAGAAATTTAGTCGACGTCTCGAGTCGTCCTTGGATGCGTCCATCGAATCAATGAAAAGGCTTAGATCCCTGCTCTCGATGTAGAATTTCTTTGCACCTGGCAAGGTGAGGTATTCCTGCTTGTCACGATCCTGCATTTCTTGGCTAAACCGCTCCCAGCAACCGTCATGCAGAATCCAATTCAATGCATCTGCTTTGTCATGATCATTAAGAGTTAAACGGACTCCTTCGCGTTTTCCCCTTTCGATCATGTCGATCAAAAGCGACGCCTTCTCACCACGCGACCTGAATTGTGCGATTGCCGAGCCATGAGTGTAGAGACTCCAGCGGGATTTCAAGCTTGGTTTCCAATTGCGTTTTCCATCGGCAAGATCGCGGAGAAGATCGAAATGGCCCAAGGCAATCAGTTTATGGATTACGTTCGCCGAGTCGAACAGGGTTGCGAGATACACTTCCGAATCAGAGCGTTGAAGCAATTCATCCCAAACACCATTGATCTCGTCGCCCGTCATCCGGTCAGTGAGCTGGTGAAAGTGCAGTGACTTTTGCAAAACGCGAAATCGTGCCTCGGGGTCAGTGATCCGGTAGGCTGCGTCAATAAAACTGCGGCCTCGTTGCGTTGTTGCAAAGTAATATGGCACACGGGATGCATATCCAAGTGACAACTCAAAAACGTTGGCATTCGAACGCTCTATTTCACTCATTAGCGAAGTGAAGAGGGGTGTCGTGACCAATTGGGTATTGAACTCGTGACTATTTCGATTGAGCATGACAATACAAAGTTCACTTTCAATCTCCGCGTCGCCATTTGCCACCCTTTGAGAATACTTGACAAGCACGTCCACAGATTTGCTGGGCGTGGATTGACAAACTCTCCGTGCAATCTTTCGGCTGAGCTTTGCATTTTTCACCTCGCCAAACGCTTTCAGCACGCGGATTGCTTCGTCCTCTTTTCGCCCGCTCATCCTCAAAGTCATACCACGCAGGATCCCATCATGGCTCTCTTCGGGTACGAGCGTCATGAGTGGTTCAAAGACCGAAAACTGGTCGAGCATGACGAGATCAATGGCTAGGTTTCGCGACAGCGCCTTGGCGATGACCGTTTTTAAAAACTCGCGGGCAGAACTCGTTGGAGAAAGCAACAACGATAACTCACCAGTGGACTTTCCGATGAGCGCTGCCCGAAACCACTCTTGCAAAAGTAGTTCGGTTGCGATTTGAGTGCCGTGGCCCTCGCTCAGGATCGCAAAGGACCAAAGTTTCTTCGCATACATCGGTCCATGAACATCTCCCAATTGTTGCACAAAGTCCTGAAGGAATTGAGAACATTGATAGTTGTTTACAAATTCAATCAACCAGAGAAATTCAATGACTTTGTTCTGTTGGAGGATTACGGAAGGCAGCGTTTTGTAATACGCCTCCTCTTTGTCCCGAAAGAGACGATTGACCGCATCGAGACGCACCGAATCGTCATCTTCGTTAAGCAACACATCGATCATCTTGCTGTAAACTTTGGCATTCTGTTCCGAAAAACCGCTCCGAAACTCTGAAGTGACCACTTGCCACAGTTTTTTACGACTGTAGGGTTCTTTCTCCGTTGCAATCGCAGGTAGCACGCCAAGAAGGATGTCGTTACGACCTAGTTCGAACATGGTCCGAATGGCGAATGATTTGTCGTCACAAGCCGCAAACCACGCTTCGGTGTTCGCCGAATTTGGGGCGTCTGTCGATGAGAGTTCAAATTCGCTTAGATCTCGAACGAAACGAATACTTTTTCGCACGCTTGCATTATCGTGACTCGCGTGCTGATGGATCCATTGCGACCAATCCGCATGATGACGCCACAAGTGCATTATCGCCCGACTTCGCAACAGAGAATCATGGCTCTGCAGGTGTTTTAATAGATCGCCTGGATCGATGCCTTGGCTATCAGAACGCAGAGGAGTCGACGTTTGACCGACGGTCCACGTCGACATAGGAATCAAGCACAAGAAGAGAGCAAGTAGAGAAGATCGCATTTGCCGACTGCCTGAAAGGGAAACTCTGAACGACGTCGCTCATTGTAGCACACGAATGCGTCGAGATACCACAAAGAACGGGCGTTGCCGACTCGAGCAGCGAGCCGGATGTAGGCGACATCGGTGACTTATCCCTAAACAAGCGTAACGTGTTTACAACTTGTTGATTTACTGAGCCGCGATGCGTCAGCGGCCGGGTACCACCCGCTACCCACTGCCTTACGACCAATGCCGTCTACGTTCGCCCCAACCAGGTGATTTTCGTAGCGAAACGGCGCAAGCCGCCCGGTAAATTTCGAACATATTACTCGCTACAACCCGGCGGTCGCCGCGCCGCTACCCAAAGTAGATGGCATTGGCCATACGGTTCACGGCTCACCGTTGCGTTTTGTGTTTGGATTAAATCAAAAAGCCGTTTGAGTTTTCCGTCGTTTCGGGTGGATGTCTGCATCCGATCGAAGATCGTTTTTTTTATGCCGCCGTCCGGCGCTCTCAGCAAGCTATACTTGCGGGAACTTGGGGATCGGTGCCACGAACTTTGCGTGCACAATCCTCTGAATCCCCATAACCGCAACAAATCAACGATCCCATGAAATTTGATCCCGACGACTGGCGAGACTTCGACTGGCGTGACATCGACTTCCGACAATTGCGTCTGCTGTGGGTGATCCCAGCGGTCCTGCTGGCCCTGGCTGTCTTCTCGAGCGTTTACACCGTGCAAGCCGAATCCGAAGGCGTGGTGCTGCGATTCGGTAAATATGTTCGCAATGCCGAACCAGGACTGCGATTCAAGTTGCCTTTCAATATCGAACGCGTGTTCATGGTGCCGGTCAAACGCCAACTAAAACAAGAGTTTGGTTTCGGAACCTCCGGTGGAAGCAACCCAAACCAATTTTCCGCCGAGCAGACGCTCGAACGTGGCATGGTAACGGGTGATTTGAACGCCGCGACGGTCGAGTGGATCGTTCAGTACCGAGTCCAAGATCCCGAGCTCTATTTGTTCAAAGTTCGCAACCCCGACAACACGCTGCGTGACCTGTCGGAATCGGTCATGCGTACCGTGGTTGGCGACCGCACGGTCGACGAAGTGATCACCGTTGGACGTCAAGAAATCGAATCCGATGCTCTGACTCAGCTACAAGAAATGGTGAACAAATTCGAGCTCGGACTAAGCATCGACCAGGTTCAACTGAAGAATGTGAATCCGCCGTTGCCTGTCCAACGTTCGTTTAACGAGGTCAACCAGGCTCAGCAAGAACGCGAGCAGTTAATCAACGTGGCCAATGGCGAATACAACAAAGTCGTGCCGCGAGCCAGCGGCGAAGCCGAACAAAAGATCCAAGCTGCCGAGGGCTACGCGCTGAAACGCGTCAACGAGGCCGAAGGGGATGTCGCTCGATTTAACGCGGTGATGACCGAGTACCTGAAAGCTCCCGAGGTCACCAAACAACGCATTTATGTCGAAACGATGCGTCAGATCGTTCCCAAGCTTGGCAAAAAGATCATCATTGACGAAAACGCCAGCCAGATTTTGCCTCTATTGCAACTGTCCACCGAATCCACAAAGAACTGATCATGAAAAACATTCCTATTCCCGCTCTGATCGGATTCGGGCTGCTGTTTACGTTTTTGTTGTACAACGCGTCGTACACCGTGGATGAAACCGAACAGGTAATCATCACCCAGTTTGGTAAACCGGTGGGCGATCCGATCAGCGACGCCGGGCTGCACTTGAAGATCCCCTTTATTCAGGAAGTCACCCGAATCGAGGAGCGGATTCTTGAATGGGACGGTCGTCCCAACGAGATGCCGACCAAAGACAAGACCTACATTATCGTTGACACGTTTGGACGTTGGCGGATCAATGACGCCAAGCAGTTCTTTCTGCGACTTCGAGACGAGCGGAGTGCTCAATCACGCTTGGACGATATCCTGGGCAGTGAAACGCGTAACGCGATCGCCAAACATGAATTGATCGAAGTGATCCGGACCACCAAGGACCGGCAACCTGTTCGCGACGCGGTGCTTGTCGATGCACCCGGGAACGTCGGAGTGCTGTATCCGATTAGCAAGGGGCGAGCCAAGATCGAGAAAGAGATCTTTGACAAGGCTGCCGGAAAGCTGAGCGATTTTGGGATCGAGCTGCTTGACGTTCAATTCAAGCGGATCAATTACAACGAGAGCGTTCAGCAGCGAATCTATGACCGCATGATCAGCGAACGCCAACAGATTGCCGAGCGATTCCGCAGCGAGGGCGAAGGCGAAGCGGCCAAGATTATCGGAAAGAAAGAACGCGACTTGCTGGAGATTGAATCCGAAGCCTACAAACGGGTTCAACAAATCCAAGGAGCCGCCGACGCCAAGGCAACCGAGATCTACGCCAGTGCCTATAACCAGAGCGAAGACTCAGTGTCGTTCTATGAATTCATCAAAACGATGGAGACGTATCAAGAGATGCTCGGCGGCGATAGCACGTTGATCATGACGACCGGCAGCGACATCTTCAAATTCCTCAAGCACGTCGATCCTGACGGCAAGTAAGGCGGACTCGGTAGCCACTCAAGCATGAATCTTCGAGACGCTGTGTCCGCCGGGACAAGCTCCCACGGAAGGATTGAGGCAGAAAAATGGGTGACTCTCAGATTCAAGAGCCCCATTTTCTTACCTCTATCTTCCTACCAATCTATGGTTTCCTTCTTTGAAGCGACATAAAATCTGCGTTTAAAGGCCCGCGGCTAGCGACGTCGGCTCAATTCTTTTGGATGGGTTAGGCTCCAACGACTCCGGCCCCTTTGTCGATCTATGTTGGCCCCATGACTAGCGTTCATACGCAGCGCTGTGAAGCATTTCGTAGCGGAACTCGTCAAGAGTTTCGGGGACATACACCTTGGAACGAAAGTCTTGACGACTTCCGCTACGCTAAATTAGCACAATCCCTGTAAGGAAAAATACTTCACAGCGTTAATCCATACGGCTAACCGCATGCGGGCAACCATTTTTGTGGGTGGCACGGATTTGGCCCTCAATGGAACGGGGAATGCACATGATGCCCTGGTGACCGGTGGAAACACCGCTATCGATATTGGACTTCGAGTGCAAAGAAAACAAATGGCGAACGATCCAGGGATGCTGAAACGGTTGAAACACGACCTGATTACGGCCTGCGTGATTGGAACCGTGATCGCCGTTTCGATCGCCAGCGCAGCGATCGTCCTGGGACATGTCGGGGACACCGAGGCTCGACGACTGCTGGAGGCAATCATTCCCACAAGTCGCCTGTTCTGTTCGTCTCTCTTAACGGTGTCTGCCACCATTTTGGCGTTGATGTTGACGATGATCGGACTGGGAAACAACGCCGATCGCAACCTTGCCGATGCGCATTACCACCGAATCATCAAGATCGCCTTGTATGATGCGATCTTATTCTGTGCCGCGGCGATCATGTTCGTATTGCATTGTGTCCCCGTTTATGAATCCGATTCGTTGCCGGGATGGTGGTATCCGACGATCTATTACGGCGTGCTGATTGCATCCTCGTTACTGGCCGGCGGGGCGGTCGCGATCGTCAGCCTGCTGTACTTGGCGGTGAAAGACGTCGTCCAGATCGTAGCACTGGGACAAACCGATCATCGCTACGCTGCCTGCCAAACGGACGAGGATGACGCGTCATCGACCACCGATCACGCGTGACCCGATCATCCGCGGACTAACTTCGCAGCAAGCAGTGAGGTAAGAGTCTTTCAGAATATCGGCCGTTTTGGCGCTGTGAAGCCTTTCGTAGCGGAACTCGTCAAGAGTTTCGGGGGCATTCATCATGGAACGAAAGTCTTGACGACTTCCGCTACGCTAAATTAGCACAAACCCTATAAAGAAAGATGCTTCACAGCGTTGCCCCAAACGGCTAACGAGATTTTCACACAATGATTCCTGCCTACCTGCTTCGATTCGCGAAACCGACCCTGGTCGCGCCGCGTCTCATTCGGGGGTAGATCCAGCGGCGTGGGGATCTTTAGCAAGATCCACTACGTTCATGACCCCACTGCACAGGTCGATTTGTGATCTCGGTCATCCATTTAGGATAAGATGGCTGTATTCGATTATCCCCAACATCGATCACAACGCCTCCCAATGCTACCTACCACAGAATCCGCCACCCGCTCCGCTCGCCGGCGTCTCGTTCGCCTTGCGACCGCTTGTAGTTTTGCTATCGCTGGATTTGCCTTGCCGGTGAAGGCCGACGAGGTGGAATTCAATCGCGACATTCGCCCGATCTTTTCCGATACCTGCTTCAAATGTCATGGGCCCGATGCAAATACTCGCGAGGCCGGTTTACGATTGGACCAGCGTGAGGCGGCGGTCGAAGACTTGGGCGGGTACGCAGCGATTGTGCCTGGAAACGCGGACGAAAGCGAAGCGGTAGCACGTATCGAAAGCGAGGATCCCGAACTGCGGATGCCGCCACCCGATTCAGGTTTGGTTCTGACCGCGGACCAACGGTTGCGTGTGCGACAATGGATTGACCAAGGTGCAAAGTACCAGCGGCACTGGGCATTCGAACCGATCACCCGGCCAACGGTACCGGCCGAATTTGATTTACACCAGCCAATCGATGCCTTCGTATCGAAGCGATTGAAACAAGCGAGTTTGGAACCGCTCGGGCCAGCGTCACCGACCACCCAGCTCCGCCGCGTCACGCTCGATCTAACAGGATTGCCGCCAACGATCGAGCAGACACAGCGGTTCTTGGCCGATGTTCATTCCGTGGGAATCGACGTGGCTTACGAAAACGCCGTCGACCGACTGCTGCATTCACCACGCTTCGGCGAACGGATGGCGTGGCAGTGGTTGGAAGCGGCTCGCTATGCCGACACCGATGGTTACCAAAATGACGGACCGCGAGAAATGTGGCGTTGGCGAGATTGGGTGATCGACGCCTACAACCAAAATCTGCCGTTTGATCAATTCACGATTATCCAACTTGCGGGCGATCTGTTGCCTAATCCAAGTGAATCCGATTTGATCGCGACCGCGTTCAATCGCAACCACCGCTATAACTCGGAAGAAGGCATTCCGATCGACGAGTTTCTGCTCGAAAACGCCGTCGATCGTGTCGATACCACGGCAACCGTTTGGATGGGCATTACCGTGGCTTGCGCTCGATGTCACGATCACAAGTACGATCCGTTCAGCCAACGCGAGTACTACCAATTGATCGACTATTTCAACGACGTCGCCGAAAGCGGACGCGCGATCAAGTTCGGCAATTCTGAACCCTGGATCAAAACACCAAATGACGTCCAACGAACGCAACTCGAAAAACACCGGCAACGCGTCGCAACGTGTCGAGCAAGACTTGATGCAGCCAACGACGAACTGAGCGAGGCCCAGAGAGCATGGGAATCGACGGCCGACTTTGCTTCGCTGCCGCCCGTCGTCCATCACGGGCTGGACCATTTCTTTGACTTCGACTCGCCCAATAAACGTGTCGTTTTTAAAGGCGACACGCTGGCGTCGCAGAAACAATCCACTTCGCCAACCGGTCACTTTGGCAACACCGCCACGGTCTCAGGCCGCGATCACTATGAACTCGGAAAGATCCCGGGACTGGTCGGCAACGCACGGTTTTCGATCGCGTTTTGGATGTCGCCGGAACAAACCGATGCGGGGGTCGTGTTGTCAAACGAACAAGCCAGCACGAAACGCGAAGGCATTTTCGTCGAGTTCGTCAATGGACATTTGCGGTGGAACATCAACAGCCGCTGGATCTCGGGGGTATCAACGATCCAAACGCAGCGAACCTTTGCACCGCGCCAATGGAAACACATCGTCTTGACCAACGACGGGACACAGCGAGCACAAGGCATGAAGATTTATGTCGACGGTGTACTGCAACCGGTCGAGGTCATTCGAAACACCAACAGCAACACCGCCAATCGAAACCACGGCGGTACGATGAGGATCGGCTACAGCCCGCATGCCGGTCGCTGGAAAGGCCAAGTCGACCAGCTTCGTTTCTATACGACTCGCACGCTGGCGGCCGACGAAGCGGAACTGCTGGCGGTTGCGAATTCACCAAAAACGATCGCCGCGATTCCCGAGGATCGACGGACCGAGCGTCAATCGCGTGTCCTCCGCACCGTTTATCTCGAGAACACCGACAACACCGCACACCGTCAATGGTTTTCCGAACTAAGCGATGCCATCGCGGCGGAAACCAAGTTTTTTGACTCGGTGCCCACGACGATGATCATGCAAGATCTACCCAACGGCCGTCCGTCGTTCGTGCGATCACGCGGGGTGTACGACCAATTGGGCGAAGCGGTTACCGCGGGCGTACCCGCTGTTTTGACGTCCGCGAACCAGCCCACCGATCGGCTCGCCTTTGCTCGATGGTTGGTCGATGGAAAACATCCGCTGACCGCGCGGGTGACCGTGAATCGTTATTGGCAGTTGCTGTTTGGCCATGGTCTGGTCAATACACCCGAGGATTTTGGGTCGCAGGGAGATTTGCCGACGCACCCTGAATTGCTGGATTGGTTGGCGTCGGAGTTCATGGATGGCGGCTGGGACATCAAAGCCATTTTGAAAACCATCGTCACCAGTGACACCTACCGTCGCAGTTCCCAAGTCACCCAAGAGCATCGAAGTCAGGATCCCGACAACCGTCTTTACGCGCGAGCTCCGCGAAAGCGATTGCCAGGCAACGTGCTGCGTGACCAAGCGTTACAAGTCTCCGGATTGTTGGTGGAAACAATCGGCGGCCCGAGCGTGTACCCCTACCAGCCCGCTGGGCTGTGGAAAGAGGCGAGCAACTTTACGTACAAAGTTGGTAAAGGCGATGACCTTTATCGCCGCAGTCTGTACACGTATTGGAAGCGGACGCTGTCGCCGCCCACGATGGCACTGTTGGACACCGCAGACCGCGAGTGGTGTTCGGTCAAACCGCGTCAGACAAACACGCCGCTGCAATCGTTGACCCTGCTGAATGACGTGACCTTTGCCGAAGCGGCGCGCAAATTTGGTGAGCAGATGCTGCAAAACGGAAGCAGCGATGACGAGCGGATCACGTACGCGTTTCGTCGTCTGTTATGCCGCGACCCGTCGGCGGCCGAGACGAAGGTGCTAAAGGATGCGCTGGACACGTATCGTGGCGAATTTTCGCAGTCGGCTGAACAAACCAAGGCAGTTTTGTCGATCGGACAGTCCGAGTCGCTTGAAAAATATTCGGCTGTCGATCGGGCGGCGATGACGGTGCTGGCCAACGTCCTATTGAACTTAGAAGAGGCGACCACTCGTGACTAGAGAATCGACGAACCCCATGCATCCGAAAACCGCCGACCCCTGTAGCGGAAGTCGTCAAGACTTTCGTGATTCAACGAACCGTTCGAAACGATTGACAAATTCCGCGACGCCAGCAATTTTTCCAAAGGTCCTTAACCGCCGCGACCTGTTGGCGTCCGCCTCGGCAACGCTCGGTGGTGCGGCAGCCGCATCGCTATTGGACCCGTCATCGACGTTCGCCGCCGCGGTGGGACCACGAGGGCTGCATTTCACGCCCCGCGCCAAACGCGTGATCTATTTGTTTCAATCCGGTGGCCCGCCTCAGCACGACATGTGGGACTACAAGCCGTATTTGAACAAGGTGCATGGCGAAGAAACGCCCGCGTCGGTGTTCGGAGGGCAACGGTTGACCGGCATGACCGCAGGTCAATCCTCGTTTCCGGTGGCCCGATCCACTTTCAATTTCAAACAACATGGCGACAGCGGTGCCTGGGTCAGCGACGTGTTACCGCACACCGCAAGGATCGTCGACGATCTGTGCATCATCAAATCGATGCATACCGATGCGATCAACCATGACCCCGCGATCACGTTCCTGCAAACCGGTTTTCAAATCGCGGGACGCCCCAGTATTGGGTCGTGGATGAGCTACGGTCTGGGCAACGAAAACGCGAACTTGCCTGCCTTCGTCGCGATGCTTTCCGGCAGCGGTGGACAACCGCTGTACGATCGGTTGTGGGGCAGCGGTTTTCTGCCGTCGGTACACCAAGGCGTGCGATTCCGCAGCGGCAAGTCGCCCGTGTTGTATTTGAACAACCCGCCTGGATTCAGTCCAAAGCTGCGACGGGACACCTTGGATCGACTGTCCCAGCTGAACCAATTTCGTGCGGACGAGGTGGGCGACCCCGAGATCGTCTCGCGGATTGCTCAGTACGAGATGGCGTATCGCATGCAAACCTCGGTGCCGGAGTTGACCGACGTCTCGGATGAACCCAACAGCACCTTTGAACTGTACGGCGAAGACGCGCGGAAACCGGGCACCTATGCGCACAACGCGTTGATCGCCAGACGGCTTAGTGAGCGTGGAGTGCGATTTGTGCAGCTGTTCCATCGCGGCTGGGACACGCACGGCGGGTTGCCGAAACAATTGAAGGCTCGCTGCCGAGAGACTGACCAAGCGACGGCCGCCTTGATCACCGATCTGAAGAATCGCGGGATGCTGGACGAGACCTTGGTGGTATGGGGTGGCGAATTTGGTCGGACGGTCTATTGCCAAGGCGATTTACAACCAGCCAACTACGGCCGCGATCATCACCCCCGCTGCTTCACGATGTGGATGGCCGGCGGCGGAATCAAGCCTGGCATCACATATGGAGCGACGGATGAGTACGGTTACAACATCGTCGAAAATCCGCTCAGCGTTCACGATTTGCACGCCACGATTCTGCATCAATTGGGCGTCGATCACGAAAAGTTGACGTTCAAATTCCAAGGCCGGCATTATCGATTGACCGACGTGCACGGTGAAGTCGTCAAACCGCTGCTTCGTTAGCCAGGCATATCGTAGCCGAACGTCATTCGCACACTTGGAATCGGCATTCGCAGACGTTCCTGGCTCCCCTCTCCGTGGATCGAAAGTCTTGACGACTTCCGCTACGCAAAAAAATAGACAAACCCTAGAGTAAAAACTCTTCATCGCGTTGCGTTTTGGCGTTAGTCACGGTTCCCGAGTTCGACCAGGGTTCCGCCACCTCTCCACCAACTTCGTTGGGGGAGAGGTCGTACGGAGCCTTCAGCGACGTTCGGGTGAGGGGGCGACCGAGCAAGTTGCTCGCCGACGATAACGCCGTTTGCACCGGACTTGCTCGGACGATAGCGCGGTCGCCCCCTCACCCGAGCAACGCCTTGAGGGCGTGCTCGACCTCTCCCCCGACTTCGTCGGTGGAGAGGTGACGATCTAATTCGTCGCAATTAAACCCAACCCTTCACCGTGAACGGTTACCTTTCTCTTTCGAACTTTAATCGTACAAGATGCAACAAATCATTGCTTCTGGCCGCCCAACGTGACTGCACATCGGTTTATAATCGGACTTCTTGTCACATTGAATTTCGCCTGCTGCTGAAATCTAATCCCCCCGAACGAAACACGAGAAGTCACCATGAGTGCCGACACCACCCCGCAAGCGATTGCGGACATGAAGCAAGAGCAGCTGCCGGTTCCGCAGCACAAGCTTCATGGCTGGACGCACTTCGTCGGTTTGTACGCGGGTGAGCATGTGGCGGCGACCGAGTTTGTGATCGGGGCGACTTTTGTTGCCCTTGGCGCGACGACGATGGACATCCTGATCGGGCTGCTGGTCGGCAATATCCTGGCGATCCTCAGTTGGACGCTGATCACGGCGCCGATCGCGGTCCAGACTCGGCTCAGCCTGTATACGTATCTGCACAAGATCGCTGGCGACTCGATGACCGACCTTTACAACTGGGCCAACGTCTTGATCTTTACGGTCATCTCGGCGGCGATGATCACGGTTTCGTGTACCGCCGTGCGATTGTTGTTCAACATTCCAGCTCAGCTGCAATGGTATCCCACCAGTGCATTGTTCGTGATGGTGGTGCTTTCGGTCGGCATGATCGTCGTCTTCGTCGCGATGTATGGATTTAGCGCCGTGGCCGAATTTTCAGGACTGTGTGGGCCCTGGTTGGTGGTGATGTTCGTCAGCGGTGCCCTTGTCTTGTTCCCCGCTCTGGCGGAATCGGTGCTTGGCCGCACGACGCTAAATGGGTTCGGAGATTTCATCACGATCGGTGACCATTCGATCTGGACCGGAAAGAACAGCGCAGGAGAACCCGGCATCGGGCTATTAGAGGTGATCGGTTTTGCCTGGGCAGCCAACACGATCACCCACTTTGGTTTGATCGACATGGCGCTACTGCGATACGCCAAGCGATCGATCTACGGACTGTGTACCAGTGCGGGGATGTTATTCGGGCACTATGTCGCCTGGATTTGCGCAGGCATCATGGGCGCCGGAACCGCGGTGCTGCTCAAATCCACGATCATCGAACTTGACCCTGGCGATGTCGCCTATCGCGCGTTGGGGCTTTCTGGTTACGTGATTGTGATCATTGCGGGCTGGACGACCGCGAACGCGAATCTGTACCGAGCCGGGTTGGCGGCCCAGGCCATCTTTTACAACCACTCCCGCAAGGGAGTCACGTTTACGGTCGGCTGTGTGACGGTCGTGGTTGCATGTTTCCCGTTCGTGTTCGGCCAAATGCTTCCGCTGCTGACCTACGCCGGTCTACTGGTCGTTCCGGTAGGCGGAATCGTGTTTGCCGAACATGTCGTTTTTCCTCGTATCGGTTTCACCCGCTACTGGGTCACCTACCGCAAACTAAATCACAGCACGCCGGCAGTCGCATCATGGGCGGCTGGATTGGTGTTCGGTTTCGGGCTGAACGCGATGCAGGTGATGTCGTTTTATTATCTGTTCCTGCCGACATGGCTATTCACCATCATCCTCTACACGTTCCTGGCCAAATTGTATGGCGCCGCCGAAGAGTATCCGGCCGAACAAGAGGCCGAACGTAAGAAGAACGAAGCGATCAAGGAGTTTCAAATCCAGCAGGCGATCGAGGAGGGCGAACCGGTGAAGGATCATTCGATGTTCTCTAAGGTGTTGCACGTCTTCTCGCGAAGCAGTCTGGGATTGACCGTCGTGCTAGCACTGATGGTGATGTTCTGGAGTCCCGATCTAGAGACCTACGAGCAGAACCGCGACATTTTTTACACCTGGGCCTTTGTGTTCACGATCACCTACTTTGTCTTTGCCTACTGGGTACTGCATCGGCGAAAGGCACTGAACCCGCAACACAATGATTGATGAAACCGTCGGGCTAAAGATGACTCGTAGCGGAAGTCGTCAAGACTTTCGATTCACGGCGAGTGTCCCCGAAACTCTTGACGAGTTCCGCTACACAGCGATTGATCCAAACGCTACTAACCAACGAAACATTCAAAACAACCCACTGAAGATTTGCGAGAGAATTTCATGAGCACCCCCATTCCGCTAAGCCAGGAAAACCTGCCACAGCTCTCCACCGCAATCGCACGCCCCACGTATGACCGCAGCAAACTCAAGACCGGCATCGTGCATATCGGCGTCGGCGGGTTTCATCGATCGCACGAGGCCTACTATACCGATGCTCTGATGAACTCGGGTGATTTTTCGCAGTGGGGCATCTGTGGTGTCGGATTGCGCGAGCCCGATCGCAAGATTGCGACCATCTTAGAACAGCAAGATTATCTGTACACGTTGATCGTCCGGCATCCTGGCGGCAAGATCGAAAACCGGGTGATTGGTTCGCTCGTCGATTTCATGATGGGAATCGACGATCCACAGGCGGTGATCGACCGGATGGCCAACCCCGACACGAAGATCGTCTCGCTGACGATCACCGAAGGGGGCTATAACGTCGATGCCGACAGTGGTGAATTTGACATGGCTAACCCCGAAGCACAGCACGACTTGCAGAATCCGCAACAGCCCAAACTGGCGTTTGGCTATTTGACCGCGGCGCTACGACAGCGACGCGACAAGGGCATCCCGGCCTTCACCGTCCAGTCGTGTGACAACATCCAGCACAATGGCAACCTGACTCGCAAAATGGTGCTGGGTTTTGCCCGTCAGCAGGATCCGGAATTGGCACAGTGGATCGAGCGTGAAGTCTGCTTCCCCAACGCGATGGTCGACCGCATCACGCCAGTCACAACGGCGGCGGATATCAGCTATCTCGAACAGGAAATGGGACTGCAGGACCAGTGGCCGGTGACCTGTGAACCGTTTTGCCAATGGGTGATCGAAGACGATTTCTGCGACGGCCGTCCCGCCTGGGAAAACGTCGGAGCCCAGTTCGTTCCCGATGTCACGCCGTACGAAAAGATGAAGATCCGGCTGCTCAACGCCGGCCATTCGGTCCTGGGAATCCTGGGTTCGATCTATGGTCATCAAACGATTGATGAATGTGTTTCGGACGAACTGTTTGCGACGTACCTGCGTCAATTCATGGACATCGAGGCCACACCGGTTCTGGACGCCGTCGAAGGCATCGACTTGGACGCCTACAAAGACACGCTGATCGAGCGATTTGGAAACCCGAACATCAAAGACAAACTGTCGCGAATTTGTTTGGAAAGCTCCAGCAAATTGCCCGTCTTTCTGATTCCCACGATCACCGAGAATCTCGAGCGAGGCGGCAGCATCCAGTATGCAGCGTTAGTGATTGCGACATGGTGTTGGTACAGCGACCAAGAGGTGAATCAATACAACAAGGAACTCGAGATCATCGACGGCAAGCGAGCGGAGCTGCATCAAGCGGCCGCCGCCACACGCGACGACCCCTTGTCGTTTCTAAGGCTGACGTCGGTGTTTGGAGAACTGGCAAAGAACGAGCGGTTCGCCAAGGTGTACACCGAGATGATCAACAAGATCTACGAGGACCCCGACGTCTCACTTCAGATGCGAAAGATTGTAAAAGCCAACCAGTAAGGCCGGTTCCCACATTGTCATTACCCGAAATCTCAGTCGCGATAGCGACGACAGCAGTGAGCGTGATTAGCTGGCGTCACTACCGACGCTCAATCCCGTTTCCACGCGTCTCGCTGGAGAGGAAACGACCAGAGTAAGATCACGATCAAAAATCGATCCGAAATCCGTAGCGGAAGTCGTCAAGACTTTCGACGGGCATCAACGTGGTCCAAGCTGCCCGATGTTTGGGATCAGCCTTCGTATGTGGAGAACAGGTGAAGATGCGGTACGCCATGCCGTACGCTGCGTTCTCGCTGCTGACAACGATTTAAAAGTCGGCGTGGGGGAACGAGGTGCCCTGGCACGTATCCCCCACACACCCTGCTGTCGCCTCTACCGGGGCTGATGGATATTTCGGTGGAATGCCTTCCCACGGCTCACGCCGTGGGCTATGTGCTGCCGTCCCTACCGGGACTGAGTGATCTCGGCTTTGCACGATGACGCGGCGGGACGTTGCTATTTTGGTGCCGGAGGCACCTTCAGCGATAGCCTTGGACTTTAGTCCAAGGTTTCGGAGCCTCGGTGGGCCGCCAGTCGCGGAGCGACGTTTTGTGACGAACGATCGAAACACAAATCGTCCCGTTGGGACGCGGGTCGACGTTGACGAACATTCCTCGGACTAAAGTCCGAGGCTATCGAAAAGAGTCGCTCCGCGACAGCTGCGTGATATGCATTCCGGTGTTTCCTTGTTGTCTGCGAACGCATCGTTGCCATACCGACGCTCGATGATATTGCTGGAATGGATCGAGTACGAATGAGTCGCTTCGGGTGCTGACCCGGAAATGATTGCCCGCGAATAACGCGAATTGACGCGAATGTTTTTATCATCCGATTTGGATTCGCGTTCATTCGCGTCATTCGCGGGCCAACTATCTTCGCATTCTCTTGGGACTTTGTCGCGCAGGTTGAGGGAGGAACGGCTTCGTCAGCGTCCAGCTAGGTTTTCGATCTGCGTGGAAGCGAGAAGAAAAGGGACGCGAGGTAATTTGAACGTGGCTGCCATTGCGTCAATCTGTCATTTGATATTTTGAGAGATCGCTGTCTTTTGGTGGGACACACCCATTTCCGATATTTTCCTCCTCCCATTTTTTAACCCTTTTATTTTCTAACCTTCTCGTCCGATGCACCGCAACTCTGCCGCTGACACAGTCAGTCTCGTGTAGATCATGCGTCGTTCGACACCGGCTAACCAGGATGGAGAAGAGGTTAAAAGATGAGGGGTTAGAAAATTTAAGAAGGGAAAGCTATCGCTGCGCTGGCGGGGGACTCGCGGACAGAGCGGTTGTTCATCGTCGAACAAATCAAAGGGGTCAAACAAATCAAAGGCGTCAAACCTCTTTGTTCTGTTCAACTGAACAAATCAAAGGGGTCAAACCTCTTTGTGAACAAATCAAAGGGGTCAAACCTCTTTGTTCTGTTCAACTGAGTAAACTCTCTGCATTGATAAGACTTGTTTGCGTTTCGCGATTGTATTCTGCGTAACTTCAACAGCTGATTTTCTGTGAGCCTTCTGCACGTACCTTGCTGTCGCCCCTACCGGGGCTAACGGTTGTTTGGTGGACTGCGTTCCCACGGCTCACGCCGTGGGCTATGTGCTGCCGTCCCTGTCGGGACTGACCGATCTAATGGTTGCTTTGGGTGATGGGCCGGAAATGATTGCCCGCGAATTGACGCAAATGTTTTTATCATCCGATTTGGATTCGCGTTCATTCGCGCCATTCGCGGGCCAACTATCTTCGCATTCTCTTGGGACTCTGTCGCGCGGGTTGAGAGGGGGAACGGCTTCGTCAGTGTCCAGCTAGGTTTTCGATTTGCATGGACGAGATGGAGACGAGGTTAAAAAATGAGGGGTTAGAAAATTTAAGAAGGGAAAGCTATCGGCGCTGGCGGGGGACTCGCGGACAGAGCGGTTGTTTTCTGTCGTGTTGCGATTGACGCTGAACATTGCTATCGCTGCGCGCAGACATGGACTCTAACGGTGACCCAGTGGCAATCCAAATCGTTTAGGACGGCCGCAGCCTTTCAGGGAACGCTCCGTCGATCCCTCGCTTTGATTACCGGATCCTCACCCCTACGACGTAACTGCAGCGCAGCGACCGCGGTCCGTTTGCAACTGGACGCGTGACATCCTCCCCCCGTCCAATGACAATCAACCCACCATCGGACGCAAGTCAAGTCGCTTTGCTGTCGTCGTGCTGACTCATTCGTCAACGCGAGTTTGCGAAAAAAATTTCCGACTCCGCTGCATCCCACTGCGTTTCATTTGACTCCGGAAAATCCTTGATTTCCGAGCCGCTGCCGCCGCTGCAACAACTGCTTTTTGCTGACCAGCTGCGGAATTCTCGAAATTGGGCTGGACGCTCTATATCCGCATAGGCGAATATCCATATACATTCGCCTGGACGCATATAGATCACGGAACCGCCGTCCTCGCGTCCTTCTCCGTTTTTCGATGACGGAGATTTCGTTTCTTTAGTGCAAAGGATTTTCAATGAAACGCATGAAGTTGCATGTTCGCATGCTAGCCGCTTTGACAATCGCTGGATGCTCGCTCGCGCCGATCGCTTCACTCAAAGCCCAACAGGTCACTCCGCCACAAGCGGTCGCTGCGAGCCCCGCGGTCGCCGCGATGCAAAAGGCTGCCCAAGATGGCAAGTACCTGTTCATTTACTTCTGGAAACAGGAGGACCGGCAGACCGAATCGATGCAGACGGTCTTTCAGCAGACAACCAAGGAAATGGCGGAGGTCGCCGACGCGATCCGCGTGCAGATTACCGACCCCGATAACGCGGCCCTCGTGAAACAGTTCGGCGTCGACCGCGCTCCCATGCCTTTAGCCCTGGCGGTCGCCCCCAACGGTGCGGTGACTCGCGGACTGCCGGTATCCTTCGAAGCCCAACAATTGCGGGACGCGATCGTCAGCCCCGGCACCGCCGCCACGTTGAAGGCGATGCAGGATCGCAAGTTGGTGCTGCTGTGCGTGCAACCCGCCGCTGATGCCACGGCGTTTCCAGGCGCCCTGGAATTGACCCGCGACCAGCGTTTTGCTGCTTCGACACAGATCGTCAACATCGACCC
Organism: Novipirellula caenicola; assembly: GCF_039545035.1. Lineage (NCBI taxonomy): Bacteria > Pseudomonadati > Planctomycetota > Planctomycetia > Pirellulales > Pirellulaceae > Novipirellula > Novipirellula caenicola. Next base: position 553,825 of record NZ_BAABRO010000005.1, on the reverse strand, counting down.
CACCGAAGCATCGGAACACAGTTTTCTAAAGTCACTGGGCGTCGAACCGTCGGCCAGCGACGGAACCATGGTCGTGCTGACTCCGCCCGGTCAGGCGGTGGCGACCTTTGCCAAGCATGCCAGTAAAGAGCAGATCGTCGAGAAGCTGACCGCGCTCAGCTCTGCTTGCTGCCCCGACGGGCAATGTGGTCCCGGCGTCCAATGTGCTCCCGGCCAGCAGTGCTGTCCCGGCGGAAATTGTGCTCCCGCACAAAAATAGCCCACCGTCCGATTCGCCCCACCACCCTATTCGCTACTGAGTAAGGAGACAACGCAATGAACTTGAGGACATTAGTCTGGCGCGAGCTGTTCGAGCGAAAGAGCCAGATGATCACGATTTTTACGGGCATCCTGCTGGGGATCACCACCGTCATCGCGATCAAGAACATCACCTACTATTCCGAGATGGCCGTGGCCCGGGAAATGGACAGTTTGGGTGCCAACGTGTTGGTATTACCCAAGTCCGTGACGCTGCAGGACTACTACTCGGCCGACATGCACAACGACACGATTCCCGAGGAATACGCGCTGCGGTTGACGATGTCGAACCTCGCCGGCGTCGACAACCTTTCCCCCAAGTTGTGCGTGCCGGTGGAACTCGACGGTCGTTCCTTCACGCTGACGGGGATCCTGCCCAAGAGTGAATTCCAAGCCAAAGCGGCCTGGGGCGGTGCCGGGATCTTCTCGCGGCCGATCGGCTGTGGAGCGATCGACGTCGGCGGCTCGAGCGAATCCGAAGACCCCAAGACGCTCGTTCGCAACCGCGTCATCGACGACCTGGCGACTGACGAAGCTTTGGTGGGTGCCGACACGGCGGCGGTGATGGGAATCAAGGAAGGCCAATCGCTGGAGTTGATGGGTAAACAGTTTTCGGTCGTCGCGGTGTTGCCGGAAACGGGAACCGTCGACGACTCACGGATCTTTGCTCACTTGCACACGGTGCAAGAGATGTCCAACCAAGATGCGGTGGTCAGCTGTATCGAAATCGTGGGCTGCTGCAAAGAGATTTCGGCGGGGCTTGTCGACAACGTTAACGACTTGTTGCCCGATGCCAAAGTCGTGACGGTCGCCCAGGTGGTGGCCACACAGACCAAGGTCAACGGCATGATGGAAAAACTGTCGATGGTGTTTGTGGCGATCATTGTGGTGATCGGCGGCGCGGGCATCGCCAATTTTATGTTCGCCAACGTTTACGAACGCCGCCGCGAAATCGGCACGCTGATGTCGTTGGGTGCGGAATCCAAATTGATCCTGCGAATCTTCATGCTCAAAGCCTTGCTGTTGGGCGTTGCCGGGGGCGTGGGCGGATACGTGATCGGCACCACCCTTGCGGTCACCCTGGGGCCTCGTCTGGCCAACGTGCCCGTGCTGCCCATGCCGGTGCTGGCGTTTTGGGCGATCGGGATTTCGGTTGGCACGGCGCTGTTGGCCAGCTACTTCCCCGCCCGCAACGCGGCACGTCTGGATCCCGTCACATCCTTCAAGGAGGTTTAAACCATGTTGTCGATGCAAAATGTAACCAAGACCTATGAAATGCACCGCCAGAGCGTGGTGGCGCTAGACGATGCGACGTTGGAGATTCCCAAAGGCGACTTTGTGTCGTTGATCGGGCCCAGCGGCAGCGGCAAAAGTTCGCTGCTGGTGATGCTCGGCGGGATGCTCTCTCCCAGCTCGGGACGAGTGCTGTTGAACGGGCAGTCGATGTACGATTTGAACACCGACGAACGTGCTCGGTTGCGGAAGACGGACATCGGGTTTGTGTTTCAGACCTTCAATCTGATCCCCTACCTGTCGGCTCAAGAGAACGTGCAGATCCCGCTGTACCTGGCTGGTAAGAACGTCGCCGAGCAACGCGACCGAGCCGCCGAGCTGCTGGAGCGGGTTGGCCTGGGCGATCGCCTGGATCACAAACCGACCGAATTGAGTGTCGGCCAGCAGCAGCGAGTCGCGCTGGCGCGGATGCTAGCCAATGATCCGGTCGTGATCCTGGCGGACGAACCGACGGGGAATTTGGATCCAGAAACCAGCGAGCAGGTTATCGGTTACTTCGAGGAATTCAACCGCGAAGGGCGGACGATCGTGATGGTCACTCACAACCCGGAAGCGGCCGAACGAGCCAAACGCGTGCTCAAGCTTCGCAATGGCAAAATCGTCGACGACCGCGCGTCGTTGCCTTCCGTCGACGCCGCATAGACTGCAAATACTTCGGTTGATCCAGTCGCGTCCCCCCGGCTACAATGCCACGCCAATCGGCATGGTGGCGTGCGGGGTACGCGACTGCCGAACCACATCTGCAAAGGCCCTTCGATCATGACTTCGACGACAAAACGACGCTCGCGGGGAACCATATCGAACGTTGCCTTGGCAGACCTCGGCGAACAGATCAACACGGTCTTTCGGGCCTTCGCCGACAGCACGCGGTTGCGGATATTGCATCGCCTAGTCGACGACGAAATCTGCGTGGGCGACCTTGTCGAAATCCTGCAACTGCCGCAGCCCACGGTATCACGGCACCTAGCGTATTTACGCAAAGCCCATCTGGTCGACGTCCGCAAAGAAGGACTCTGGTCGTACTATTCGCTGGCCCCCGCCCAATCCTGTTTTCAGCAGAAGCTCTACGACTGCCTTACCGATTGCTTCAATGAGGTCCCCGAATTGCGGGACGATGCGCTTCGCGCCCAGCAGTTGAAGGAATCCGGCGGTTGCTGCGAATAGGCCTTCGCAACGCGACCCAATCCAGCCATCGACGGCGCAAATCACACACTAAACCTTGGGGCCGCTGGCGACGCTATAATCGACCGATGGGGAGCGGCGAAATTGGCCAAATAGGCTTCTGATCGCAACGACGCCTGCAGCGATGCTTGATTCCCGGAATCGGCGTTCGACTCCTGCTCCGCCTCATTCCATTGCTCATCTTTCTCTTGTGTGATCCACCTTCATGCCCGACAAAAGTCTTCACGACAGCATTGCGTTGTTGATTGATGCAGACAACGCGCCAGCTGCAAAGATCGACTTCATCATCTCTGAATTGGCCACCTACGGCATTGTCAACATCCGAAAAGCCTATGGAAATTGGACCAAGCGTCCACTGGAAGGATGGAAGAAAGTGCTGCATGAGTACGCGATCGCACCGACACAATGTTTCGATTTGGTGAAAGGAAAAAACGCGACTGATATGGCGCTGCTGATCGACGCCATGGACATCCTGTACACCAAGCAGGTCCGTACGTTCGGACTGGTTTCATCCGATTGTGACTTCACCCCGCTGGCGCTGCGAATACGTGAGGACGGAAAGCAAGTGATCGGGTTCGGTCGACAAAACTCACCGGAGCCCTTTGTGTTGGCGTGTAGCCATTTCATCTATTTAGACGAAGACGATCACGACAATACGCCGCAAAAGAAAAAAGAGCATTCGGTGTCGTCGTTGAAACAGAACACGAAACTGATGAACACGCTTCGAACCGCGGTCAAGGAAGCCGCCGACGACGATGGCTGGGCGTCACTCGGCCCCGTGGGATCTCATATTTCCAACCAAGGACCTTTCAATCACCGCACCTACGGTTTTCCCAAACTCAGTGACATGTTCGAAGCGATCGATCTGTTCGATATCAAAAAGACCAAACAAGCAGGTCGGACGGCCGTTCGAGTCAGGCTGCGGAAATGAACGCGCTCAAAGCAAACAGGCTGTGACCGAGCGTGATCAAAACAGACGCGGCCGCCGCGGCCAACATTGTTGACGGTATGTTGATTGATTGAGCCGTGACGCGTCAGCGGCCGGGTCCACGCGGTACCCGGTGCCTTACGGCCAACGGCTCACCATTGCGATTTCCATTTGGATTAAATCAACAAACCGTTATCAAGTTTCGCTACGACTTGTCCGCAGGAGCCTCACTTTTCAAGCGAATCAGCACTTCGTTTCGTCGCAGCGGTCCGGGAGTGAAGGGCGGATCGTAGCCTGCGGTTTCAGCCGCTTGCTCGGCGACCAATCCCTTCTGCTCGATCCACGCTCGCAGCTTCGCTTCGGCCTCACTTGCGGTTTCGGTATTCATGATGCCTGAGAAGCGAATCACGGCAAAACGGCCACCTTTGCGTTCGCGGATTTTAACGGCCTCAGATACCGGCTCTGGCGGCCCGTCGGAAGCGACCTGCTTGGGAATCACAAACCCCATTTGACCTTTGGTTTCCTCCTCGCCCGCTTCCATAAAAACCGGCGTGGTCATCTCGATTTTTTGCTTGGCTTCGTTTCCGCCGCTGATGTAGCCAAACAGACGCATGAAGCTGCCGTCACGACCTTTGGAATCACGCTTCATTTCGGTCGCGGCCAATTTCAGATCGGGATAATCGCGGATCTCAAACTCGCCGTCGGTTTCGACCACCGTGTACTCGGCCGATTCGTACCCGGCGAACGCCCTCAAATTCCAAGCAAAGATGCCTGCGACGACCACCAATAGGATCAGGGTGATGTGACTCATTTTTCTTTTCGTCATCGAACGAATTCCGCTGTCAAGGTTCCAAGAGGAGAAGGATGACCACCAGAACTGTAGATGGACGGCAAGAGATGTGAATCGACCAAGCCGAGGTTCACCTATTTGACTTGACGCCACACCTTGATGTCATCCACTTCGACACCATCCCCCTGGCAACGAAAAACCAGCGTCGGCTTTTTCACACCGAAGGTTGGATGATTGGCTTTGAGCGATGCGTCGCCGTCGATCGTCGCGGTCACGTAGGTTTCCCATGTGGTCAATCGCAGCGTGTACCAACGGTCTTTCTCAAACGACATCGACTCGCTGGCCAGCACTTCATTGGGATCCTGTTTCGGATTTTTCTTGTCGACGTGCTTCATGATTTTCCACGCACTCGGGGTGACGATCACCGAAAACAGGTGTCCCTTTTTATCGAGTTCGCCGGGTGCCGGGTCAAAACCAAAATGAAACGCCTTGGCATCGCCGAGCAAGCGGAATCGCAATTGATAAACCGCGTTGTTGGTCTCTACCGGAAACCGGGCTGCGGCCGCATGCTTGTCCGACGCGACTTCGCTTACTTTCAGCACGCCATTTTTGACCGCCCAGTTTCCTGTATTGATGTGCCACTTACGATCAAGCGAATCGGAATCAAACGATTGATCGACGACCAGCTCGCTATTGGCCGGTGGAGCCTGCTGGGCAACCGCCAAGCTACTGGAAAGCAAGCAAACACAACACGCCGCAAATGAGATTCGAATCATCATGGGAATATCCATCAGTGAAAAAGGAAGTGAGTAAAAGGGAAAGGCGACAAAAAAGATTGTACCAGCCAATCAACCCGACCGAAAAACTCGCTCGTCATCATCATTTGACCCCGTGCAAGACCGATCTCTGATGTCCTTAACTGCAACCGAATTAGGTCAAGAGTACGATTAAGATTAAGAAGGAAAAAAGAGTCGTGTTGGGGTAACATCGTAATTTTTGGAATTCCGTGGCCCTTGCTGGCGAAAACCAACGCATTGGTTTGCAGACCACGTTTACCCTCGCCGCTACTTTCGGAATCACGAACATGTATCGCCTGCTCCCCCAACTCGCCATATTTGCGCTGATCGCTTGCTCGAACATCGCCACTGCACAGCCTCCAGGGCGTGGTGGCCCGCCGGGATTTGGGGGTCCCGGTGGGTCGCCGATCGAGATGATCAGTCAAATCTTTGACCAGGCCGATGCGAACCGTGATGGCTGTTTGAGCAAGCAAGAGCTGTATGCGGCGATGCAAACGATGCAGGCGAACCATCAACGCGGTCGCGGTGGACCACCGCCACAAAATGATGCCTATGGTGCCCCAGCCGGTCGCGAAATGGATCGTCAGCCTCCCGCAGGCGAACATGCCGGTCCGCCACCAAGTCCAGGCCAAGTGCTTCCTGATTTTATCGTCGAATCACTCAATTTGACCGAGCGACAAACTCGACAATTGAATGCGTTACAAGCCGATGTCACCAAACGATTGGCAGGTATCTTGACGGACGAGCAGGAAGCGCAGCTGCAAACTCCACCCCCGCCGCGCCACGGTGGCCCCGACGCTGAAGATGGTGAACGGGGTCGCCCGCAGCGACCTGAGTAAAGCTCGCAACATCCTGGCCAAAAAGCGACAAGTCGTTTCATCGCGAGCATTCACCGCTCGCGTCTGGTCGGCTACGAAACCGCCAAGACATTCGCGCCCTTGATTTGCCCACGGCGAAGGTTGCGAAGCGCCTCGTTGGCTTGCTCAAGGGGATACAGTGTGACTTCGGGCCGCAGTGGGATCTCGGCCGCCAATGGCAGAAACTCGGCAATATCACGGTGGGTCAAATTTGCGACCGATTTGATTTCACGTTCCATCCACAGATGTTCGTGATAGCTAAGCTTTAGCAATTCGCTCTTATCCGCATCCTCTTTACGGATCGCGTTGATCACCAGCCGTCCGCCAGGGCGAAGTTTTTTCATCGATTCGACGACCGGTTTCCAAGCTGGCGTGGTGTCGATGATCGCTTGCAGCGGCTGGGGCGGCACCGCATCAACGCCACCGGCCCAATCGGCGGCCAATTCGCACGCAAACTGCTGGACCGATTCGTCGCGAGTGAACACGTAGACGGGAGAGTTTGGGTACAGATGTTTTGCGGTGGGCAGCACCAGATGCCCCGAACCACCAAACCCCATCAATCCGAGTGGCTCGCCGTCGCGAAGCCCTGTTAAACGCAGTGCACGGTAGCCGATCGCGCCGGCACACATCAGCGGTGCCGCTTGCGTGTCGCTCAGTGAGTCGGGGATCGCCACCGCGTAATCTTCGGGAACGGTCATGAATTGGGCATAGCCGCCGTTGACGTCGCACCCGGTCGCAGCGAACTGAGGCGATAGATTCTCGTCCGCCGTGCCGCTGGAGTGATGAATCCAGCCGACACCGACGCGGTCACCGCTGGCAAAACGGGTGACGTTCGCACCGCACTCAACCACGCGGCCCACGACTTCGTGGCCCAATACGACTGGCAAACGAGGCGGCGTCAGTCGGCCTTCGATCTCGTCGAGCTCGGTGTGACAAACGCCACACGCCGCGACCTGAATCAACAGTTCGTTCTCTGCCGGTTCGGGCGTTGCCATCTCGACGCACTGCAAGGGATCTGGTCGCTCGTTGAGCGGAGCCGTCTGCGACAGCACCATCGCTTTCATTGAATCTTCCGTACCGATTTGTCACACCTAAAGACCTTCCCACAATCAGGTGCAAACGCGATACCATTGGTTCCCGAGAGTGGAAGTCGCCAACGGCTTGTTGAATTCGCGAGCCGCTCGCGCGTCAGCGACCGGGTCCCACGCACTACCCGGTGCCTGACGGCCCACGGCTCGCCGTTGCGATTTCCATTTGGATTGAATCAACAAGCCGTCAACAATTTCGGAAAGCACGGCATTTTGGTCGATCGAGAGAGAATCGCCGAACGTCTTAGCGGCTTTCGCTACGCCCTCAACTTAGTTCGGTTGCTTAATCAGCTGCACGACGAGGCCGCCGCCTTTGGCAAGCGGGACTTTGAATTTTTGAGAACGATCCACTGAACTGCGATCAACTTTAAATGGTACCGCAGTGGTCCACTGTTTTCGTTTGGCCTTGATGTTCACACCGACGCTGGCGAGTTCAACCAGCTCTGCGTCTAAGTCGTCACTGACAATCACGGCTTCGTACGTACCGGACGGCAAAAACCCAAAATCGAGTGCATAGTCGCGAGCTCCGGCACCATTCAAAACACCGACGAACCAATCGTCACCGCTGCGACGGGCAATCGCCGCGACGTCACCAATCCGGCTGTCGGGAAGCACGATCGTCTGATCCCAGACCGTCGGAATGGACTGCATGACGGGAAAGGCCCGCTTCAAAATTGGGGCCTTCATCATCGCATCAGGATGCTCTGCATAGACTTGCAGCGGTGAGACAAAGGCAACCAAGGTGGCTAGCTGATGCGTCCACGTTGTCGGTCCAGGGCTGGTGTACAGAATCGGTGTGTAATCCGCATGTCCCACGACGAATCGGGTAAACGGCAACGCAGCGTTATGTGACGCAGGCAAAGGACCTTCCTTGTGCTTATTGACCTCGATCCCCCGGATGCCTTCACGTGTCAGTTCGTTAGGGTAGGTGCGTTCTTCGCCCGTGGACGCATGACAGCCGTGAAAATTGATTAACAGCTTCCGCTGGGCCGCATTCCGCAAGACCGCTATTTCAAAATCGATCTTCTCTTTTGCCTCGCTGTCCATAAAGTCGATCTTTAATCCGACCGCCCCCACGGCGGTTACCCGATCAAAGTAGTCCCGCAGCTGCCGATAGTCATTTGACGGATCATGGATTTCGTGCGAATGCACCCACAACCACACGCCGACGCCTTGGCTGCGACCATGTTCGCACAACGAGCGAACCGTTTCCCAGGGCGAGTCCCAGTCCTTCCAACCGTCGTCAACCATCGAATACTCAAAACCCATTTCGGCGGCGAGATCGATGAATGTTCGCTGCGTCTCAGGCGTATCCAGTCCCAGTGTCTCCCAGCTCCAAACACTGCGTCCAGGTAGAATGTAACCGGTGTCCGCGAAGAGCTGGGGATCGGGAGCCGGATTCAAATTGGTGATCAAGTCGCTGTTGACCAACTCGTTTAAATCGTCGGCCAGCATCGTGACTCGCCAAGGAGAAACAATCGTACCGTGGACATCAAAGCCTGCGTCGCCTTCGGTAAAGTTGGCCACCACGGTCCGATCGCCAACCGCCTTCAAACGCATGCCACTGTAGTTATAGAGCGCTGCCTTGGTGACTGCGGCATATCCGAGATTGCCCGGTAACTGAAACACCAACGGCGTGCCTTGGATTGGGCCGACGTTTGCCGGTGTTGCGGTTTCAAGTTGGTTGATATCAGTCGACATCCATTCGCCGGCGTACGACTTTAGCTTCCACCTCTTTGCCAGACGCTCGAAGTACCAGACCTTGGCCCCGTCCATCATCTTCCAGCTGGAAGTTTCGCCATCAACATGCTGAGCCGTTTTGCTGGGCCGCGCTTCCGCTGGCACGACATAGCGGTAGGCAACGCCGTCATCGTAAACCCGAAACTCGAGCGAGTATTTGCGACCACTTGCTTTGTGGTGGACTGGGAATTTAAAAACCTTGTAATGGTTCCGTGCCTGCGTGTGATTGCCGCGAGTGTCGTACGTCTCGTCGACCATGCTCGTGTTGGGGTCACCAACCATCACGCCGTTTCCGAGATCCACTCCGTCCACTGTGATGCCAAGCACCGACGGCTCGACGACCTGTTGGTTTTTGAATTGCACGCGATATCGCAGGCCACCGCTTTGAGTCACGAAAACGGAAGCCGCAACCTTCCCATTGGGGCTGGTCATGTTCTCGTCGGCATGACAATCAACCAGAGCAAAACAAGCCACGATCAGAGGAAGGGCGAATCGCTTCATATCAAGCAGGATCTAGCGTGAGTGATCGATCGTGTGAGCCGTGGGCCGTGAGGTACCGGGTAACCTGCGGGAACGGTCGAAAGTCTTGACGACTTCCGCTACGAGGAGCGGCGGACGGTCGAAAGTCTTGACGACTTCCGCTACGAGGAGCGGCGGACGAACGAAAGTCTTGACGGCTTCCGCTACGGAGGAATGTGGGGTGTCGAAAGTCTTGATGGCTTGTTGATTTGGTGAAGGTTCCTGCGGCAAGGGGTGCAGGATGGACTTGCTAGTCCGTCAATGGTGGATTCGACGGACTAGGAAGTCCATCGTACGACTAAAACAACAAGCCGCCCGCGACTTTCGCTACTATGGGGCGAGGTCGGGACGCTGCGAGTTGATCTGCTGTTTTAGGATCGCTTTTAATTGCTCGACCTTTTCTGGATATTGGGCGGCAAGATCATTGCGTTCTTCGTTGTCTTGCAGAATGTTGTAAAGCTGAAACAGCCCCTTTTTCCTGTCAGCTTCCACCAGCTTCATGCCGTCGCCGGCGATCAAGGCACAACTGCCCATTTGAGTAAAGCTGTTGTTGACGATGACATAGTCATGCGTCTGAGTCTGGGGTTCGCCTCGCAGTGTCGGCAGGTACGAGATACCGTCTTTGCCAGCCGGTTTTTCGACTCCGAGAAGATCCGCCAACGTCGCTAGGAAATCGTAGTGCGCGGTCAGTAGATCGGTTTCGCTTCCCGCGGCGACCTTGCCAGGCCAACGCACGATTAGTGGGCATTGCATGCCGCCTTGATAACCACTGCGTTTCAATCCAGCGCGTCCTCCGGCACCATCAAACACGTCACCGGCCTCGGACGTTCGCCATTTTTTATCCGTCAAATTTGTCGGTTCTCCGTTGGGCAACCGCTGTTGTTTGTATTCGGGTTTGGGGCCGTAATAAAGTTCGTGGCCATTGTCCGAGGTAAACACGACGACGGTGTTTTCATCGAGCCCCAATCGTTTCAGTTCGCTCATGATCAGCCCGACGTGATCGTCAAGCATTTTGACCATCGATGCGTACTTCTTTTCCGCAAGCGACATCGTCGGATGATCGGCAAAATCGGGGTGCAATTCGGGGATCGCTACCGGGCCGTGCGGAAGTTGGGTGGGATGATACAAGAAGAAACGTTCCTCTTGATGGTCTCGCAGATACTTCAAGATGCCTTTGATGAATACATTTTGCGAATAGGTTTCTCCGCCATAGCCGACCGGTTCATCTCCCTTTTCACTCGTCTTGCCACAATCAGCGAGGGTGTTTCCAGGCAATTCGAATCGTTCGCCATTCCGCCACAGATAGGGCGGATAGAAACCATGACATCGCTGGTGATCATAGTAGCCTTCGTAGAAATCCCAGCCGAAGCGTTTCACTTGTTCGTGCCAAGTCAGAAAGCCACGGTCGAGTTTGCCGAACTGAGCGGTTTTGTAGCCAGCCTGCTGGGCGATTTGTGCCAGGAAAACCTCGTCCTCTGCGATCGGATGTGCGTTGGATTTCAGTGCCGCTAATCGCTTCTGATATTCTTCTTCGGTGATCTTCCCAGCGTCTCGCAGGATCGGAAGCCCCGGCCGGGTTTGTGCCCAACCCCCGATGCGACCGTCGTGCATTCCGGTCAGTAGCGTCCAACGCGCCGGGGCGCAATAGACGCCGCCGTAATAATTGTTGAACTTCATTCCCTCGGCCGCCAATCGATCGATGTTCGGTGTTTCGATCACTTGTTGGCCATAACATCCGATCATGCCCGGCCCAAGATCGTCGGCGAAAATCAGGATCACGTTCGGTGAATCGGTCGATGCTGCCGGCACGTCACTCGAAAGGTTCAGCACGGAGAGCAGCACGGTCGCAACAAGGCAGATTAGTCGGTTCATCAGATCAGCGGGGTTGGTAGAGAAAAGGGACCGAAACGATTTGCAAGGATCGATTGGGCACTATATTGCAGAAAACAAAGTGTCATCATGCGATGACCTGGGTTTTCGCATTATTTCATTACCATCATGGTAGTTGATTAGACTGCCATTGTAAGCGGATCGCACAGGAACGTCGTTTTGAGCCCCGGAAGCCCTCGCCCTGAATCATCCCCACCGCAGCGGTGCGTGATCAACTCGGCCGCCTATCACAATGGGGTGCGAGTGGCCGACGTGCCGATCCCAGATCTCGGCGATGCCTGGACCCATTCGAACCGCTTCATTTGGGTCGGATTGTACGAGCCGAACGAGCAGGTGCTCTCGCATATTCAAAAGGCATTCGGGCTGCACGACTTGGCGATCGAAGATGCCCATGCTGCCCACCAACGTCCAAAGCTCGAAGTCTATGACGATTCACTGTTTGTGGTCATGCGAACCGCGCGGCTATGCGAACGGGGGGATCACCGGATCGAATTTGGTGAAACCCATGTGTTTCTCGGCCCCCGTTACATCATCACCGTGCGGCATGGTTCGTTGACGTCTCACGTGGGACTGCGGGCGCGCTGCGAATCGACGCCGAATTTGTTGGCCAAGGGCGAAGGTTTTGTGCTGCACGCGTTGATGGACTTTATTGTCGACCAGTATTTCCCAGTGGTCGATGCGTTGGAAGCCGAGCTCGAGGAACTCGAAGACCATATCTTCAGCGGACAATTTGTCCGCAGTGTGACGTCTCGGATCTACCATCTTCGGCGAGATCTGCTGGCGCTAAAACAAGCGGTCACCCCGCTCAGTGATGTGTCGGCGCACCTAACACGAATGGATTCCGATCTGATCCCTGCGGACACGCGGCCCTACTTTCAAGATGTTCACGACCACGTCAGCCGCATTGCCGAGTTGATTGACAATCTGCAACAACTTTCGCACACCGCGCTGGAAAGCAATCTCGCGTTGATCTCGGTCGCTCAGAACGATGACATGAAACGGTTAGCGGGTTGGGCGGCGATCCTTGCGGTTCCCACCATGATCGCAGGATTGTACGGGATGAACTTCAAACACATGCCTGAAACCGAATGGACGTGGGGCTATCCGTTCATCTTGTCTCTGATGATCGTGTCCTGTGTTTTGTTGTATCGATGGTTCCGACGGCTCGGTTGGTTTTAGACCTCGAATCGTATTCGACCTCGAATTAGCAGCCAAGCTTGTCGGCAAGCTCTTCGGACGCCAATCGCAATTCCGCGTCGTCGTGCAATAGCGATTCGGTTTTGCGGATCGCGTGCAGGACGGTCGAATGGTCACGACCACCAAAGTGTTCACCGATGTGAGTCACACTTTTGGACGTGACTCGGCGTGCCAACCACATCGCCAGCGATCGAGCGCGGACGATGTGTTGTTTGCGTGAACTGCTACGCAGATCCTTCGCCTTCAAACGAAAGTAGCGTGCAACGGTGTTGGTGATTTTGTTAAGCGGGATTTCCTCGTCGGGTGCCGCCGACTGGATCGCCGAGGCAATCGCTTCGCAACAAGGCGACGATTGATTCATCCGGCACCACAGATCGACTTGGCGAACCGCGGCCGACAGCGCACGAACGGGCAGCGATGGATCGAGCCCGTCGTCGAGCATCTGAATCAGCGGAGCATCGAGCTCGAGACCTAACTGCAGCGCCAACTCGGTCAACAACATCGTTCGTGTCCGACCCACCGGACAACTGATCGCGATCGTCAAACCGGGCAGTGAACGACTCACCAGCGACGGTCGCAATCCACGCACCTCGGTGGGCAGCCGGCGACACGTCAACACCGTAGGCTGTTGCAACTCACTGCGTGCTTCGATCCGCTGAGCCAATTCTTCTTGAGCGGCTGGTTTGCTGGTGATCAAGTGCAGGTCATCAATGATCAACACCGGAACATCATCGATTTCTTGTCGCAGATGCTGCAAGTCATCCGCAGCGACCGCTTCGGCAAACCGGCGAGCAAATTCGATCGCCGGAAGATGCTGCACGCCGCTGGCGTCGATGTACCCCAGCTTGTTCGCATGACGCACCGAAACGTGAAGCGCCAACGCGGTTTTGCCGGAACCGCTCGGACCGACCAACAAAATCGGGTTACCGAGTTCGAACACCGAGGTTTCTTGGCGAGCGACAAAGGCGGCTAAGCGATTCTCGGGCCCTGCGATGAAGTAGGGCAGCAGGATCGGGTTAACCGCAGATTCACGACGGCGCACCTTTAGCGGCGGACGTTCCAGCGGAAATGCGAAAACTTCGCTCTCCACGGGAGGACGCTTCAGATCGGGCTCGGCTGTCAGCGTTACAGATGACAAAACAGCAAGGTCGTGATCCCACGTCGCCGCGTCGTAGGAAGGTTAGGAATAGGAATTCGACACCTACACCGTTCTGCGTGCGGCGACGCAGAACATCCTGCAAACCAGCGGGATTATACCGAATCCAAAATGGATAACGAGGGGAAAAATCTTCAGTTTTCCACAGCCCTATTCTGCCTTAAACGCTTATAGCACCTTGAGATACGCTCAATTGCGTCGTCGATTTTTTTCTCCGTGGAAAACTTTGACACCCCGAACCTCAATGCCGATTGCACCTGTTCTGCGGGTAATCCCATCGCTAACAGCACATGGCTGGGGGGGCTGCTGCCGCTGCTGCACGCCGATCCACTGCTGCATGCGACCCCGGCCATGTCCAATGCCATCAACATCGATTGTCGATCCGCTCCCAAAAACGACAGACAGGTGGTGTTGGGAAGCCGCGGGACCAATGACCGATCGCCATGGTCGGGCAAGCTGCCGTGCACGACCAAATCGGGGTGAGCCGATCGCAAACCGTGTTCGAGACGATCACGAAGGGAGCTCATCTGGAGCTGGGATTGGGCCAACTCGCTTGTCGCCAATTGCAGTGCGGTTGCCATCCCACAAATCAGCGGCACCGGCTCGGTCCCCGGCCGGCTTTCGAGTTGCTGTTCGCCTCCATGCAGCAGAGGCCGCAGTTTGACACCGCCATCGATCCACAACCCGCCGATCCCGGTGGGGCCGTGGAATTTGTGAGCCGACAAAGTGACCGCCGAAGCACCGAGTGTGCGAAACGAGATCGGCAGCTTTCCGATCGACTGCGTCGCGTCGACATGGAACGTCACACCAAGATCGCGGCAAAACTGAGCCGCCTGTTCGATGGGCTGGACCACCCCGGTTTCGTTGTTGGCGGACATCAACGACACCAACCCGGCGGGTCGATTGCCAGCTTGGATCAAATCGGGCAGCAGATCAATTTTGGCAACCCCGGCGTGGTCGACATCCAACCAGCGGATTTCGCGTCCTCGAGCGGCCAGCTGCTCCGCGACCGCAATCACGCTGGGGTGTTCGATCCGGCTAAGCACAATCGGGGCGTCGGGATCGGCAAGTCCGGTGAGGGCGAGATTGTTCGATTCGGTCCCGCCGCTAGTGAAAATCAACCTCGGGCCGCCTGGTTGATCCAAGGGCGAATCGATCGCCGAACCGATCACGTCGATGGCTTCGTCGATTCGCAGCCGTGCGGCACGACCGACCGCATGTTGGCTCGATGCGTTGCAGGGACCGCTGCGGAGCACGTCGATCATCACATCCACGACGCGAGGATCGATCTCGGTCGTCGCATTGTTATCCAGATAGATCACTTGGCACTCAATTCGCTAACACTTGCCACCGCAGGCAAGCTGGCTTGGTTGTCTGCGGCGACGTCGGGCTGCGACAACGCCTTTAACTCGTTGGATTCCGGAAAATCCATCAATGCTTCCTTCAGCAATCCGGCGGCCAATTCGCTGCGATCGGCCGATCGCATGTCGAGGATCAAATCTCGGTACTGAAGGACAAGCAATTGGTTGATTTGCGTGGTTAACTCGGCAGCGGTTTGCTTTCGTTGGGCCAGTTCAAATAGGGGGGGCATAAGTAGATAGAGTTCGCGATCGGCCAACCGCTGGATTACCGGCCAAAATACTTTGGCGTGGGCAGGGTGATCGATACTCCATTGCCGCCAATATTCGTTACCTTGGTGCTCGAGCGACAACTGATCGACCAATAGTTGACCATCCATTGGGGTAGCGCCCGTGAAGCCTCGCGTGATGCGGACCAGATCCCAGCGTCCGGACGAGGTCGAGGGATCGACGATTAGTTTTTTCTGACGCAGGTAGATTGCGGTTTTTGGCGTCGATGCGGTGCGGCGGATCGGAGTGATCTGCAAATGAACCATCGGGATTTCATAGAACTGGAAATCTCGCATGACAAAGGTGTCGGGCGAAATTTCCCGACCACTGACGTAACCTTGGGTGCGAACAAATAGCAGGACGAACAAGGAGACGAGAATCGTGCCGATCACGATGACCCATCGTTTCAGCGAACCTCGCTGTTTTCGGAGCCTTCGTGGTTCGGAGCCGGCTGACGAAGCGGGCGATGACGTTGATGCCGTGGTAGACAAGGGAGCCTAGATGAAAGATGTTGCGGAAAAAGTGAAGAATCGAAAGGATACGAACGATTGTCAAACAGTATATGCGTTTCGTAGCGAGCGGAATTCGCCGCAATTCTTCGCAAATCGTGATTGATATCTTACCATCCTGACACGTAAAGCGATGAAACGTACCCCATCCATCTTAACGCTGCGAAGTTCGCGTGATCGAGGTCACTTGGCACTCATGTCGGTGACAAATACTCGGTTATCGCGACCCTACAGCGTGTTAGCGGGGCGGGATCCCGATCAGACGCTCGAAGACGAATCGGCCAACGATGACGAACCAGTTCGGCCTCACCCCTCGGATGATAGTGTCGAGAAGAAACGGAAACGGGCCGAAGCGGTGCTGTTTCTCTCCAAATCGCCAATTTCGCTTCGAAAACTTGCCCAATTGGCTCACTTGGCGGATGCAACTGAGGCCCGTACACTTGTCCGCGACCTCAATAGTACGTACGAAACCTATGGACGAGCGTTCCGAGTGGAACTGATTGCGGGTGGTTATCGTCTGATGACCCGAGCGGCACTTTCCCCTTGGTTAACTCGACTTGGACATTTGCCTTTAGCCATGCGGCTGTCGACGCCGATGATGGAAACGCTTGCGGTCGTCGCCTACCGTCAACCGGTTTCACGAGCGGACATCGAAGCGATTCGCGGTGTGGCTTGCGGCGATTTGTTGCGACAGTTGATGGAAAAGGACTTAGTACGCATAGCAGGCCGTAGCGAAGAATTAGGCCGACCGTATCTTTACGGAACCACCAAACGTTTCTTACAACTTTTCGGATTAGCAAACACTGACAGCTTGCCTCCGATCCAGTGGCAAATTCTACAAGACGCCCAACCCGATCCCGCTGCTGAAAACGAAGCCCAAGAAACCCTCGATTCAACCTCCCTAGATCCGTCCCCTAACGATAATTTTTCATCCACGAAGGAGTCTGTCGTGAGCACCGCCGTAGCATCGGTTCTCTCCGAAGCCGATTCAGAAGTTCTGGTCGCCCTCGGTCCCGCTGAAAACTCGTTTGATCCCAATCCAGAAATCGTCGACGACCCGCAGTCGATCATCGAGGACGAAGAAGACGAATTGTATGGCGACGACGATGACGAGGATGACGACGACGTCGATGACGATTGGGACGAGGACGATGATGACCTCGACGAAGACGACGACGATCTCGACGACGATGATGATGATCTTGATGAAGACGACCTCGACGAAGACGAGGACGACGTCGACGATGAAAACGCCGACTGGGAAGAAGTCGACGACGACGAAGAAGACGAGGACTGGGACGAGGACGACGATGATGACGACGACTGGGACGATGAAGATGACGACGACGAGGATTGGACCTAGTCGCCGTTCTCGACCACTCGCAGCGTTTTTCAGTCGCGATAGTTGCTGTCGCTGAGCGACAATTTTCGCTCACCTCGGCCTCGAGTCCGAGGAATTTCTCAAGCGAGCGTCCGGCTTAGAAAAATCCTAATCCGACGCGTTAGCGAGGGAATCTTTATCTTGACTCGGTCCCTCGCTCACGCGTTTTGAAGCTGCGGGTTTGTATTTAGGGGCAAAGCCCCGGACGTTTACCTAGCCCAGCCCAACGGGCTGGGACCAAGAAAACCAATGAATTGTAGGGCCAACGGTCCGGCCGTTTACTGGGACTTAATGAGGGCGGCAAGCAAATGGCCGGGCCTTTGGCCCTTAGGTTTCTTTGCATCGAAAACCTGGCCCGTTGGGCCAGGCTAGGCAAATTGCTGGGCCTTTGGCCCGAAGAACGTCTAAAATCGCAACTTCAAAACTCATTCGCTGAGTAATGATGATGATTGCTCGCGGTTACTCGTCACCTAAATTGAACAGGTGACGCAGTGCTTCGAGCAGCCCGCGTTGGTGCCCTTCGGCGGCGTCATCGCGGACCGACGACAGCGGCGGATGGAGCAATTTGTTGGTCAAGCGATCGAACGATTTGTCGATCTCTTGAATCACCGAAGCGTCGACGTTTAACTGCTCGAGCTTGTTCTTTAACCGCTTCAGCTCTTCCTGTTTGATACCTGCGGCGTTTTCACGCAGACGGCGAATCACCGGCCCCGTCGACCGATGGTTGACCGCCAGAATTAATCGTTCGGTTTCGTCTGCGATGATTTGCTGAGCCTTGGGATACTCTTTCTCTCGCTCACGTCGATTGCGTTCGCAGGCCGCTTTCAAATCATCGATCTGGTACAGATAAACGTTTGGAAAATCTCCTAAGGCGGGATCGAAATCGCGAGGCACGGCCAAGTCCAAGATCAACAACACCCGGCCTTGTCGCTTGCTGCGGATCGATTCGAACATCGTTCGGTCGACGATTGGATCAGCAGCACTGGTGGTGCCGATCAACAAATCGGCTTCGATCAGTTTCTCGGTCAACGATTCCCAGGGCGCGGTTTTGGCGCCGAACCGGCTGGCTAATTCCTTGGCTCGCTGCGAGCTGCGATTGATGATCGTGATCTTGGTCGCGCCGGCTTGGATCAGATAAGGCAACGTTTCTTCGCCCATCTCTCCGGCGCCGCAAACGACGATCTGTTTGTCCTGCAGCGAATCAAAGACCTCCGGAACCACTTCACCCACCGCCACGCTCGGCACGCTGACGCGGCGACGATGAATCGACGTCTCTTGTTGAACTCGTTTTGCCGTTCGGTTGGCGGCTTGAAAAACCGCATGCGTTAGCGGCCCCGCCGATCCACTGTTGCATGCCAAGTCGTAGGCCTGTTTGACTTGCGACAAAATCTGAGCCTCTCCCAACACCATGCTGTCGAGACTTGCCGCAACGGTAAACAGATGCTCGACCGCTTCGGGACCAGTCCGGTAGATCATGTGATGGATGACTTCGTCGGCCGACAAATGGTGTTGCCCCGCCAAGAAATCGGCGACGGCATCGCGATCCAAACCGAGCGAATCATCGTTGGTCGATGCGTACAGCTCGACACGGTTACACGTGCTTAGCAGCACCACCTCGGCGGCCGGAAAACGCTTGCGAAAATCGCGTAGCGCTGTGCCCACCTGGTCGGCGGTAAAGGAAATTCGCTCGCGAAATTCGACGGCAGCATCATGATGGCTGCAACCAATCATTTGTAATTTCATGATCGCTGCCCCTCAGGACGCTGCCCCTTTGGACTCGGCAATTGCCCCATCGAACTCGGCAGTTGGGCGGTCATCACGATCGCATCACGCTGTTCTGCCTCGGACGTTCTTGCCTCGGGCGTTTTTGCATCAGGCGTCTCGCCGCTGCCGTGAGATGACGTCAGCACCCCAAAGAAGGCGAGCACCAAAAAGCCAAGGCTGGCCAAGGTTAGATAGATCGCCTTGCGACCTTGGCTCGCCGGGGCATAGAAAAACTCGACACACGTAGCCACGATCAACCATAACAGTAGTAGAAAACTCAGCAGGGTCCCTCCCTCGGTCCATCCGACGTGTCCCCAACGATTCAAATTCATGACCACGCCGGCCACCACGCCAATCGCAACCGCGGTCGTGCTGACAATCAAACAGCGGCGGTTCAATCGGGCCAGCGTTTCGAGCGTCGGCAATCGCAACGTCGAACCAGCTCGTTTTCGCTTCAGCCGCGATGATTGAGCCAAGTACATCACGCCGGCCAGAAACCCAATCAGGACGGCACCGGCACCGGTGGCCATCGCAAATGCGTGAACGCTCAACCAAACCTCGGCCGCCTCGCTACGCGAAAATGGAGCCATCGGCCGAACCGCCACCGACAATCCGATCAAACCAAGGATCACCGGCAAAAAGTAAAAACTGATGATCGTATCGGGACGCCGCAAATAGAAAATCAAAAAGCATATGGCCATCCCAAGCGCCAATAACAAGGACCATTCCGACCAGCTTGCCATCAGCCCACGGTCCCCTCGACCGACCACATCCATCGTTCGCAGCACCAAGTAAGTGGTGTGCGCGAACAGCCCCAGCGACATCATCACGATGACGAGCAGGCCGCGGCCAGGTATCTTGCCTAGCAGACGGAGTAGTTCCAAGACGAGCACAACGATGTAGCTCGCAAAGAAACAAGTCACGGTAATCTTGCTAAGAATAGCGAGCATCGTGGAGGTTTTTGGGGCTTGGGGGACTGTGACGCTCGACGGGGGACACCGCGGCCGGCCACAGCGACGGGCTACTGCAACGGCCGCAACAAACAGGGGGGGACCCACAACCGCAGACTGTGCTGCGTCACAGCGGAATTTACAACGCTTTTCCAGCAACCATCCTACACACTTGCCAAAATTTGTCAGCTTGGCATCACCTTGAAGCTACGAAACCACGATGCACGATACCCATCACAATCGCTACGCTCGCCAAATCCAATATGCGCCGATCGGTGCGGACGGCCAATCGCGGATCGAACAATCGGCGGTCACCATTCTCGGCTGTGGAGCGCTTGGCAGCGTGGCTGCAGAGATCTTGGCCCGCGCCGGGGTGGGACGATTGCGATTGATCGATCGCGATTTGGTGGAATGGACCAACCTGCAGCGGCAAGCACTGTTTGACGAGAACGATGCGGCAAATGGCCGCGCCAAAGTGCAGGCGGCAAGCGAGCGGATCGCTCAAATCAACCGCTCGATCCAAATCGAACCGCTTGTGATCGACGTCACCGCTGCCAATATCACCGACGTGCTCGAAGGGTCCGATTTGGTGATCGATGCTGCCGACAACTTTGCGATCCGCTTCCTGCTGAACGATTGGTCACTGAAACACAAAACCGCTTGGGTGCATGGCGGATGCATTGGAGCGAGCGGCCAAGTTTGTTTGTTCGATGGTTTGGGATCCCCCTGTTTCCGCTGTCTGATCCCTGAACCGCCGCCAGCCGCATCGGTGCCCACCTGCGACACCGCCGGAGTGCTCGGTGCGGCGACGCACATGATCGCCAGTTTGCAGTGCCTCGAAGCAATCAAATGGTTGTCGGGGAACCGTGATGCAGTGCACGCCGAGGTGTGGTCGTTTGACCTGTGGCGAAACCGGTTCCGAGCCCTGCAACTCGATCCCGGTTTAAGTGAATCATGTCGCGGTTGTGCCCAGCACCAATACGATTACCTGGACGCCGATCATGATCGGTCGGGCGCGGTCATGGAGATTTGTGGACGCGACGCGGTGCAGATCACGCCAGCGACATCGGCCAAGATCGCACTGAAACAGGTCGCCCAGCGATGGCAGGGACAAGGCGACGTCCAGTCGAATCCGTTTTTCGTTCGCTTGACGATCCCAGCTCAAGCGAATCAAGCCGAACTCAGGCTGACGCTGTTCGCTGATGGCCGCGCCGTGATCGATGGTACCGAAGACGCCAGCCGAGCGCGAACGCTGTACGATCGCTTCGTCGGCGGTTGATAAGTCGCGTCGTCCCCCGTAGCGGAAGTCGCGGGCGGCTTGTTGTTTTAGTCGTACGATGGACTTCCTAGTCCCTCGAATGCGCCATTGACGGACTAGAAAGTCTATCCTACACCCTTTGCCGCAAGAACCTTCACTAAATCAACAAGCCGTTGACGAGTTTCGCTACGTCAACGCCAGTCGAAACTCTTGACGAGTTCCGCTACGTCAACGCCGGCAGAAACTCTTGACGAGTTCCGCTACGTCGACGCCGGCGGAAACTCTTCGCGAGTTTGGTTACGTCAACGCCGACCGCAACTCCTTGCGAGTTTCGCTACGATGGTGAAGCGACGAAAAAAGGGCAGAAGCTTTCACTTCTGCCCTTTGATCTCGATGCTCACGAATTCTTAGCAATGACTAGGAATCGTTGCCTTCGGATTTTTCGCTGTCACCTTTGTCTTCGCCAACTCCGGCGCTGACCGTTTCGCTTTGCTCAGGCAATCCGCGTTTCTCGCCTTTGAAATCGAGACGAGTCACTTTGCCGTCGCTGTCCTTGAACGCGTCGATCACGATCGTGTCCTTGCCTTCGAAGGTGCCTTGCAGCAGCTCTTCGCTGAGCGGATCTTCGATACGTTGTTCGATCGCTCGGCGGAGCGGACGTGCACCGTAATCGAGGTTGCTGCCCTTCTTGACCAGGAACTCTTTCGCTTCGTCGGTCAATACGATCGCCAAGCCGCGTTCGAGCAAGCGTTCGCGAACCTTGGACAATTCGTAATCGATCACCGATTTGAGGTCTTCCTTGGTCAAGTGGCGGAAGATGATCGTGTCGTCCAACCGGTTCAAGAACTCGGGTCGGAAAACGCGTTCGATCTGATCCATCACTCGGCTCTTCATCGAATCGTAACTGGCGTCTCCGTCCGGTTTTTGGAAACCAAACGATGACTCGTTCTTGATCGCTTCGGCACCCGCGTTGGTGGTCATGATCAGGATCGTGTTACGGAAGTCGATGTTACGACCGAACGAGTCGGTCAGACGACCTTCTTCCATCACCTGCAACATCATGTTGAACACGTCAGGGTGAGCCTTTTCGATTTCGTCGAACAAGACCACTGCGTACGGACGACGACGAATTTTTTCGGTCAATTGACCGCCTTCTTCGTAGCCGACAAATCCCGGAGGGGCACCAATCAAACGGCTGACGTTGTGCTTTTCCATGTACTCGCTCATGTCGATGTGCACGAGCGCTTCGGCGTCACCGAACATGTATTCGGCCAATGCCTTGGCAAGCAACGTTTTACCAACCCCGGTCGGACCAGCGAAAATGAACGATCCGGTCGGACGCCGTGGATCTTTCAAACCGCTGCGGCTACGTCGTACCGCCTTGGCTACCGCGGTAACGGCTTGCTCTTGGCTAACAACTCGCTTGTGCAGTTCTTCTTCCATCTTCATCAGCCGCAGACTGTCTTCGGTCGACAAACGTGTCAACGGAATACCCGTCATCTTGCTGACCACTTCGGCGATCACTTCCTCGTCGACAACACCGTCGGTCTGCTGACTCTTTTGACGCCATTCGGCAGTGATCTGGTCTTTCTTCTTACGAAGTTTTTCAGCCTGATCACGCAGATTGGCGGCTTTTTCGAAGTCTTGGTTCGCGACCGCGTCCTCTTTTTCCTTGTTCAGCTTTTCGACTTCTTCGTCGATTTCCTTCAAATCCGGTGGACGAGTCATCGTGCGAAGTCGGACCCGAGCCCCTGCTTCATCGATCACGTCGATTGCCTTGTCGGGCAAGCAGCGTGCGGTGATGTAGCGTTCGCTCATCTCAACGGCGGCAACGATCGCGTCGTCGGTGAATTGAACACGGTGATGTTCTTCGTAACGTTCGCGGAGTCCTTTTAGGATCGCGATCGTTTCGGTCTTGCCCGTTGGCTCGACGATGATTTCTTGGAAACGTCGTGCGAGTGCATTGTCCTTTTCGATGTACTTGCGGTACTCGTCCAAGGTCGTCGCACCGATGCACTGGATTTCACCCCGAGCGAGTGCGGGCTTCAAAACGTTGGCAGCATCGATTGCACCTTCCGCACCCCCGGCTCCCACCAAGGTGTGCAGTTCGTCGATGAACAGGATCGTGTTCTTGACGCGGCGAACTTCGGTCATGACCGCCTTGATTCGCTCTTCGAATTGACCGCGGTATTTTGTTCCCGCGACCATCATCGCCAAGTCCAAAACCACGATTCGCTTCTCGGCCAAAATCTCAGGCACTTCGCCTTCGATCACCTTCTGGGCAAAGCCTTCGATGATCGCGGTCTTACCAACGCCTGCTTCACCCAACAGCACGGGGTTGTTCTTGGTACGGCGGCAAAGGATTTGGATCGCACGTTCGATTTCTCGTTCACGTCCGATCACCGGATCCAATTCGCCCTTCTTGGCCAACTCGGTCAAATCGCGACCAAAGCTGTCCAATGCCGGCGTCTTGCTCTTGCTGCTTTTGCCGGATGATCCGCCGCTGCTTTCGCCATCGCCGCTGCGGCCACCACGTTCGCCAACCTCGGCACCTTCGAGCCCGTGGCCCAAAAGATTCAAGACCTCTTCGCGAACGTCTTCGAGCTTCAGTCCCAAGTTCATCAGAACCTGAGCGGCAACGCCTTCTTGCTCACGCAGCAGTCCCAGCAAAATGTGCTCGGTCCCGACGTAGCTGTGGTTCAAATTGCGTGCTTCTTCCATCGAGTACTCGATGACTTTCTTGGCACGCGGCGTCTGTGGCAACTTGCCGACGGTGACCATCTCAGGACCGCTTTGGACAAGTTTTTCGACTTCGAGTCGGATTTTTCGCAAATCGACTTCGAGGTTCTTTAGCACATTGGCGGCAACACCACTGCCCTCTTTGACCAAGCCCAACAAAATGTGCTCGGTGCCGATGTATTCGTGGTTAAACCGCTGTGCTTCCTGATTAGCCAATTGCATGACTTTTCGGGCGCGGTCGGTAAAGCGTTCGTACATATCTATTATCTCGTTTACCCAGGCTGTCAAACTGGCGATACATTTCGCAATGAGTCAGTTAAGCAAACCGTACGCCACTTTCGCACTTGATGGCAATGGCGGTCTGACTCGCAATGACGATTACGGAATGATCTTCAGTCAAACGCAATGACTTTTGACTCTATGTCTGATTCTATCGGTTAGGTCAAAGGCCGGGGATAGGAGCTTGACGTAGGAAACCAGAAAAGAAGGCGATCGCGTGCAATTTGTCTTAAAAAACGCGACGAAGTTTTCTTGCAGAACTTCACGCGGTTCCTGACTCGCAGCGGGATCGACAGAGCTAGAAAGCTAGCATTACGCAGCGGTAGCCCGGTCTGCTGTCATATCGGCAGCGTTTTCAGAGGGGGCGGCTTCGTCGGTGGCGGGATTTTCTCGCGCGTCACTCTTCGTTTTTTTCTTCGCTTCCGCCTCCGCAGCCATCGCACGGCGGATGCGTTTTCGCTCCGTTTCCACTTCGACCCACCACGGATCGGCCACCTCGAGACGGCTGATTTCGTTAATCAGAACGGTGGCGTGGTCCAATTGATCCAAATGACGATATACCGAGCACAACATCAGTAGCGCCGGGGGGTCACGTGGCTCGATCGCCAGGACCGAAGTCAGCAGTTGCTCAGCCGCTTCCCAATCGCCACGCAAAAAGGCCGCATGGGCTTCGCGAAAACGATCAGGCTCTTCACTGACTTTGCGAGGATGAATCAATTCGGGCAGTTCTCGCAGTCCCCGGACCACGTAGAACCCCCACACCGTGACGCCCACCAACGTGGCCATCCAGAACAATCCGCCCGAGATCCAGCCGGGATAGACCCAGCCAAAAACCAGAAAACTATTCAGCGCTAGGCAAAATGCAATCGCCAGCGGTAACGAAGCCATCCGGCCACGCCACCACAACTCTGGCAATCCTGGCCAAAGACACGATAAATAGTAACTCGCGCTCATAACCTCGCTTGTACTGTTTTTGAGCCAGCCAAAGCAAGCACAATTGCCAAATTACCTAAATTCACATCTGGTATCCGATGTAGTGGATCTTGCTAAAGATCCTTCATCGACAAAGGGTAGCTACCGTCGCCAGACGGTGGGCAGTACACGGTGTCGCTACCTAGACGTCACCGTACTGCCAGACCGATTTGTAGGCGTCGGCGTCTTCGAAATACTTTAGCAGCGAGGCGTAAAAATCGTGACTCGCCAGCGTGGCGCTGTCACCCACCATGATCATTTTGCGACGCGCTCGCGTCAGCGCGACGTTGGTCCGCCGGGTATCACTCAAAAATCCGATCTCAGCTCGATCGTTGCTGCGGACCATCGTCAACAGTACCACCTCTTTCTCGCGACCTTGAAAACCGTCGACGGTATCGATTTCGAGTTCGGGCAACTCTAAACGCGAACGCAACAGTCGCACCTGAGCCGCGTAGGGAGCGATCACGGCGATCTGCTCGGGCTGGACTCCGGCTTCAAGAAACTCATGAATCAAACGAACGATCAAATTAGCTTCTTTCGGATTCAACTTGCTCTGCCCATCGGGTTCGAGCGCTTCGTCAAACTCGGCTCCGGCGGTGTCGATGAACTCGATCGGCTGGGTGGTCAATTCGCTTTCAACCACCTCGGGCAAATCGCTGAGCTGGTGCGAACGAACCGAAGCATCAGCGATCAAGGTGCCCTCATAAAATTCTTCGGACGAAAAATTCATGATCGTTTCGTTCATCCGGTACTGGACCACCAAGCGGCGGAACACCGATTCGCCTTCGCGTTCGACGAGCAACTGCATCAACGATTCCTTCATTCCTTCGCGCGATGCTTCGTCGCTAAGCACCGTGGGCGGCAATTGGCAATGGTCGCCAGCCAAAACCAAACGCTCCGCTCGCAGCACGGCTTGCCACACGCTGGGTTGGGTGCATTGGCATGCTTCGTCGATCACGACCAAGTCAAAATTTTGGTCGTACAACAATTCATCATCGATCGTGGTGGTTGTGCATACGACGTCCGACGAATCGATCACGCTACGGATAACGCTGCGTTCAAGTGAACGGATTTGGCCGCGTAATTGTCCCGCTTCGGCATACAATTCCCCTTTCCGCCGATAACCTTCGCGGCCTCGTGGTTTCTTTGCTGCCGCCCGCATCAAATGCTCGAGCTCACGACGCATATCGCGAACGATTTCGGTCGAGGGATCGGCATCCACCAGTTCATCGAGCGTATGCCCTCGAAGCGATTCAAACACTCGCGCCGGATGACCGACTCGCAACACGTTGGGCATGATCGCCACCAAGCGTTCGAGAAGATTATCGACTGCGGTGTTGCTCGGCGCACACGCCAACACACGTTCGCCGCGTGCGACGGCTTGATAGATGACCTCAGCGATCGTCGTCGTTTTTCCGGTCCCCGGAGGCCCATGCAAAATCGCGACGTCTTGAGCCGACAACGCAAAACGAACCGCGTCTTGTTGAGGCGGATTCAAATCGGTCAGAAATTGGACATCAGGCAAATCCGCAAACCGAATCGGGCGAAACCCCAACAGCGCGTCCCGCAGACGGCCGGTCCGAGCGGTCGCGACTTGCGCCTTGGCCATTGCCGCTAATTGGCGTCGACGTGTGGTTTCATCAGGCGACAGATCGATGCGAAACGTCGACCCGGATGGCCACTGCTCGGTCGCCACCTGGATCGTGTTGTGTTTGCGGCGGCTGACGACTCCCGCGATGCCCTCATCGGACGCATCGGACCAGTCCGAGACGACAACGGGGGAACCGACTTTTAAGCGGTTCATTGGTAATGGGTTGCCGTGCGGTTTGACGAAATCCAGCAACAATCGGCCCGCCAGCCCCGTTTTGTGATCGGACATCTGTAGCGAAACGAGGGTTTCCCCGGTACTTTCCACGTCTCGTTGTGACCGCATTTGCCGACGCACCGCCATTCGGGCGCGTTCGGCTTCGCCTTCCAACGCAAGCCAGTGCTCCAAAACGCCGAAATAGTCTTCGGGGGTCATGCAATCCCTCACCCCTTTTAATCCGCCACCAAACGTGCCGGACCCTGAAACCGCAGGACGTGAGGATCCGCGACGCGGACGAGATTGGCCAGAACGAGACGACATCACAGAGAGCTCAAAAATGAAAAAGGTCCGGGAAAGTTTCTGCTCATGTTAATCGGTTTCACAATTTGGACACTGGTAGCAAGTTTGATCACCGCGATTCTGTACGCCTGGGACAAGCGTGCCGCGCGGCTGGATCAACGTCGGATTCCTGAACGAACGCTGCTGGGGTGGTCGCTCGTCGGTGGATGGCCGGGGGGTTGGATCGCTGGCCGTTGGCTGCGGCACAAAACCTACAAGCGATCTTATCGAATCCAATTTGCGATGGCCGCCACCCTGAATCTGCTCGGGATCGCTGCGGTGGTTTATGCAAGCTTTAACTAAGGACCGTCAGAACCTCAAGTGACGGTCCTCACTGGTAGCGGAAGTCGTCAAGACTTTCGTGAATCCCGGCACCGGTCGAAACTCTTGACGAGTTCCGCTACGGCAGCAATCCGACTTAGCTAAGTTCACAACCCAGACCCATTGTTGATTTGACGTCATGCCCTGCGATAGCGCCCCATCTTTGTCAATCAAATTCGTTCGCATCGAATTCCAGTCCGACCTGTATGCTCAAGCGATTGAGTTGCGTCACGCGGTGCTTCGTCAACCGCTGGGGTTAGCGTTCAGCCCGGAACAACTTGCCGCGGAACACGATCAACTTCATTTCGGCATGCTCGGTGGCGATGATTTGCTCGCCTGCGTGTCCGTGATGCTGCTTTCACCGACCACCGCCAAAATCCGTCAAATGGCAGTCGACGCCACACGGCAAGGTCGCGGAATCGGATCGAATCTGCTGTGCCGAGTTGAATTGGAATTGAAATCCATGGGGGTGGAATGCATTCAGCTGCATGCTCGCGAGACCGCTCGAAGGTTCTACGAGCGGCTTGGTTATACGGCGACGGGAGAACGGTTCACCGAAGTCACCTTGCCTCACATCAAGATGACCAAAACGATGGTCACATGCTGAGCCAAAACCAGACGCCCAGCGGAATACAAATCAAATTGACGACCCAGGCAAAGATCAACCTTCTTCGCGCACTGGCGTCACGATAGGCCGTTGTTGGAATGGTGAGGGTGACGTACAGCGAATAAAAGTTCAGCAGTGGTGGGAAGACCAAGACACCCACGATCGACGACAAGTACGCTCGCTTGACGGCGACATCGATCGGTTCATCGAGTACGGACTGCACATCGCGGCGATCGATTGGCAAGGCGGGTGGATGTTTCGGTAGATCCGAAATCGGATTTGGCGGATGGTAGGGATTGGTTGAAACGGCCATCGGATCCGGAGCGATTTCACCGATGAAGTCACCGGCACCCAGCGTCGATACGACACTCTCGTCTTGGTTCGGATCGTGTCGTCCGGTGGCATCGTCCTCGCTACGTCGCTTGTTGCAACTCCAGCAGACCTCGAACGCCGGTTCGTTCTGTTCGTCGCAGCGCGAACAAATCCATGGTCCCACACTTTGGATCAACCTCTCGTCGGCCGCCAACAGCTCGATAGCCCGCTGGTAGTCGGCCGGAGCGACTTCGATCCGCACCAAACGATCTGTCCCCGCGCCACCCATACTGAGCGCCACCGCGGCATCGGTGCCGGTCACGATCGAGCGGATGCCGGCGGCCGCCAGCCGAATTCGCGTCGTTTCGGCCGAAAACGCGTCTCCATACTCGCGAACGCTGACCATGGGACCGCGATAATTCGAACCCGGCATCGCCTTCGCCGCAGTATCGATTTCGACTGAATCGACTTCCGATGAATCAGCGTCTTGAAACTCCGAACTCGGCAAAATGCTTGTCTCCGCACACGCATAATCGGAAAGTGGAACACGCTCAGCTTTAGAATCACCGTGGCTGGAGTGGTGCCAGGGGCAAAATCATTGACTAATATAGTCGCTGGGTGATCGCTGATCCTGCCTTACCACCCTTATTCGCCTGTTCCTCATCGCGGCGAATCCTGCCCCCTTTCACTATAACCACATCCTATTTTCCTCCTATCCGTTAGGTGAACTTCCATGCCGATCCGTTATCGGTTTTCCCAAACCCTTGCTTTTACCGCGTTTTTTCTTTCGATCGCGGTGCTGGGTCCTGCCTGTTTTGCAGAGTCGATTCAGCTTCGTGACGGACAACGCGTTGCCTTGGTTGGCAACAGCACGGCGGAGCGAATGAACTTGTTCGGCAATTTGGAGACCCGCTTCCAACTGCGAACTCACGATCAACGGATCCAATTCCGCAACTTTGGTTGGCCCGCCGATGAAGTTGCCAACCAGCAGCGTCCCGGCAACTACACGCTGATTGACGATCCGTTTAAGGTCTATGGCGGCGACTTTTTTCTCTGCTTCTTTGGCTTTAACGAATCCTTTGCGGGTGATTCTCCCGAGGCGATCGAGACGTTTGTCTCGGACTATCGCAAATACCTCAGCAAACTGACCACTGATTTCACGGTTGATGGACGCAAGCCCACGTTTGTATTGGTCACGCCCATCGCATTTGAATCGACCGGCAAACGGCTGCACGCGGACGCAGATCTGCGCAACGCGGTTCTTTCCAAATACGCCGCGGCCATTCGTGCGTTTGGTAAATCAGACGGTTACCGCGTGGTTGATGTTTTCGAGGCCACTGAAAAATTGTTCTCCGCCGAACCCGGAGCCCAGTACACCATCAACGGAATTCATCTAAACGAACAAGGCGACGAGGAGCTTGCTCGTTTGATCGACGCTCAATTATTCGACGAACCGCTGCCAAGCGTTGACCCCGCTCGCAAGGAAAAGCTTCGCACCGCGATCAATGACAAATCATGGCTGCATTCTCAAGATTATCGCATGCTGAACGGTTGGTATGTCTACGGCGGTCGCCGAACTTGGGATACCGAGACCTTCCCGACCGAGTTCCGCAAAATTCGACAGATGGTCGACGTTCGCGATTCCTACGTTTGGGACATCGCCGCAGGACGGCCGGTTGCCGACAACCCGGATGACTCGGGAACTGGCGAAGTGTTTACTCCGGAAACCA
Organism: Novipirellula caenicola; assembly: GCF_039545035.1. Taxonomy (NCBI): domain Bacteria; kingdom Pseudomonadati; phylum Planctomycetota; class Planctomycetia; order Pirellulales; family Pirellulaceae; genus Novipirellula; species Novipirellula caenicola. The sequence goes on along the minus strand of NZ_BAABRO010000005.1, from coordinate 523,495 downwards.
TGTTCGGTTCGCGTGACGAAAACTTCCGCAAGATGCGTGAGCCAACGACTCTCGAGTATCCCACGCCCGAAGAATCGATTTCTCAGATGAACGTGCCTGAGGATTTTCGCATCGAGTTGTTTGCTTCGGAACGCGAATTTCCTGAGTTGGCAAACCCCACCCAAATTGCCTTTGATGAAAAAGGCCGATTGTGGGTTTCATGTATGGTGAATTATCCGCAGTGGTTGCCCGGTTCATCACGCCCGAGCGACCGGTTGCTGATCTTAGAAGACACCGACGGCGACGGCAAAGCGGACAAATGCACGACGTTTTACGACAAGCTGATTTGCCCGACCGGATTCGAGTTCTATGACGGCGGTGTGCTGGTCGTGGACGAGCCACGGATTATTCATTTGAAGGACACCGATGGCGACGACAAGGCCGACGAAGTGGTTCATGTGCTCGACGGGCTGGCGACCGATGACACTCATCATACGATGGGCGCTTGGGAATTTTCGCATGGCGGTTTGCTGTACATGCAAGAAGGCGTTTCGATGTCGACGACCTTGGAAACGCCGTGGGGCCCTTTCCGCAATCATGGACCGTCGGGTTCGTACGTGTGGGATCTCGAATCGCTAAAAATCCGCCATTTCCGTACCCCGGCGTATGGAAACCCGTGGTGCCTTGTATTCGACAAATGGGGCATGGGGGTGATCGGTGACGGTACCGGCGCTCAACAACACTGGGCAAGTCTGTTATCGGGCGCAGCGGTTCGTTCGCGAAGCAGCGTGCAACCGATTTTCAATAACGAAGGAATGCGACCCGCGGTCGGCAGCGAGTTTCTGACGTCGCGTCATTTTCCGGAGTCCTATCACGATCACTTTATCTATGCCTGTGTGATCAACATGCACGGGATGCCCAAATTCACGATCGAAGACGAACCGGGCACCGCCGGTTTGACTGGCAAACGAATCGAAGATTTGCTCTCGTCGACCGATATGTTCTTTCGTCCTGTTGATCCCAAAGTGGGCCCCGACGGCGCGGTGTGGTTCGGCGATTGGTGCAATGCGTTGATCGGACACATGCAATATTCGCAGCGGGACCCGAACCGCGATCACGAGCACGGCCGCATCTACCGGATGGTTTACAACAAAAAACCTCTCATCGAACCCGTGCTGCAAGCGGGCAAAAGTGTTGAGGAACTGCTTGATCAACTCGATACCTACGAACTTCGCACTCGTTATCGCGTCCGCCGTGCACTGCACGACCGCGATGAGAACGAAGTGTTGACCAAGGCCGCCGCTTGGCTCGGCGATTCGACCGATCCGATGAAAATGTGCGAAGTGCTGTGGTTGCAAGAGTTCTTTCATCGGGTCGACTCCGAATTGGTCAACCGGATCATGAACAGCGATGACTTCCATGCTCGCAGTGCCGCCATTCACGTGGTCGGCAACCAATGGGAATGGATGGACAATCCCAATGAAATTTTGCGTGGATCGATTGTCGATGCACATCCTCGTGTGCGTCTCGAAACGCTGCGGGCGATCAGTTTCCAAGAGACGATCGAAGCTGTGGAAATTGCCTTGCGGATTGATGAAAACCCACGCGACCAGTGGATTGATTATGTGTTCGAACATACCCTTCAAGCACTGCAACCGGTTTGGGAGCAGGCGACCAAAGACCCTGAATACTTGGCAAGTTTGTCGCCGGAATCGCAAAAGGTGCTGCGGGATTATCAACACTCGACCGGACCGGGACGCGACATCTACGTTCCACTGCGAACGTTGATGAATCCCGACAAGAAGACCGATCACAACAAGGCACTCGAGAAATTGGTAGCCGCCGGCGGCGGAAATATCCAAAACGGCGCCAAGGTGTTCGAGCGAACCTGTGCTGCTTGTCACTTGCATGGCGAACTTGGCAAAGAGTTTGGACCGAAGTTGACCGATGTCGGCAGCCGGATGTCGCGCGAGCAGATCATTCGTTCGGTCATCTGGCCCAACGAAGAGATCTCGAAGGGTTTCGAAACCGTGCAAATTTTGACCTATGACGGACAACCGTTCGCCGGGTTCATTCTTGCCGAAGACGAGGACACGCTGACGCTGGGGATTGCCAATGGCAAAATCGAGAAGATCGACAAAGAAGAAATCGAAATTCGCAAGGAGATGAAAGCCAGTAGCATGCCCGAAGGGTTGCTGGAAACGATCTCGCCCGGCGAGTTCTTGGATCTGATTGTGTTCTTGACCGACGGATGGATTTCGACCGATCCCAACCGCAAAATGAAGCTGAGAAAGTATGGCGAATTCGAAGAGATTTCTCGCGATGCTCAGCTCAAGCTCGGAGCCGACTTTCAAAGCCGATACTCTGGCGGCGCATCGTCGTTCATGAGTGGCAAATCGCCAACCGAGTTTGACTTTGCGTTTCACTCACGCGAGGGTGCCAAGCCCGAAGACACGATGATGGTCATTCGGCTGGCCTCGCCGTCGGAAGTGCGTCACGTGGAATTGACCAATCGACGCTCGGCACAATTTCACAGCCGAGCGAAAGGGCTCGCGATGTGGGCCAGCAACGATGGTCAATCGTGGACCAAAGTATGGACAAGCGAGCAACCGCAAGCGAAATATTCGTTTGATTTGCTTGCAGGAACCCAAGCTCAGTTCATCAAGCTGGGACTCGAAAACGGCGGCACATTCCATCTGGATCAAGCCGTCTTTTACGGTCGCCGTTTGCCCGCATCCGGCGCGGTTAGCCAGAAGTAACGTGTCGCGAGTTCTCGGCGTATGGAATTGAATTAGGTAGACCGGAACAACGATTGGCAACTTTTGCCGTAGTGGACGAGGTACGAGTCCTTTGGATCGGATGAAGGCGATGGGACTCGTTGCCTCGTCCACTACAATTTCTCTTGGAACCATGGCTGCGGTGACCGACATTCCGCCGAACTCGATCGACAAACATGACGCAGGCCTGCGTTCGGTTCATACTTCGAATTTGCCTGACTTGTTGGACCAGTTGGGAATCACGCTGCTTGTGACCACTTACCAGGCGGGCAAGTTGGTGATGCTGCGTAGCGAGGCGGGAGTGCTGAATACACATTTTCGCTCGTTTGATCAGCCGATGGGGTTGGCGGTTGACGCCGATCGCATTGCGATCGGAACCGCGATGCAGGTTCACGAATTTCGCAATATTCCTGCGGCGTGCGACCGTGTGCAATCATCGCATCGCCACGACGCCTGCTTCCTGCCCCGCGTGACACACCAAACCGGGGACATCGATGTTCACGAGATGGCTTGGGTGCAGAACGAGTTGGTCTTTGTGAACACGCGGTTTTCTTGTTTGGCGAAACGCAGTGGCACGTACAACTTTGTTCCCGTTTGGCGGCCTTCGTTCATCACCCAAAATGTGCCCGATGATTGCTGTCACTTAAACGGCATGGCGGTGCGTGACGGCAATGTCCGCTACGTGACGGCACTGGGGGATTCGAACGAGCCGAGCGGTTGGCGAGCGAACAAGAAAGATGGCGGCGTGTTGATTGACGTGCAATCCAACGAGATTGCCGCTCGCGGGCTTTCGATGCCCCATTCACCGCGTTGGCATGACGGCAAGTTGTGGCTGTTGAATTCGGGCAGCGGATCGTTTGGTACGATCGATTTGGCGTCGGGTCGGTATGAACCGTTACTGACGCTGCCCGGTTTCACACGAGGTTTGTCGTTTTACGGACCGCTGGCCTTCATCGGGCTGTCGCAGGTTCGCGAGACCGCCGTGTTTGCAGGAATCCCGATCGCTGAACTGCCGATGGAACAACGCTGCTGTGGCGTGTGGGTCGTCAATTTGCAAACCGCAAATGTGATTGCGTTTGTGAAATTCGAAGACACCGTGCAAGAAATCTTTGCAGTCGAAGTTCTGCCGGGTTCACGTTATCCCGAACTGGTTAACGAAGACCGCGAGTTGATCGCCGGCACGTACGAATTGCCCGATACGACGTTGCCTTGCAATTCTTGATTTCGCTGCCAATGATCGATTGGTGACGTTTCTCGAGGATCGAGGTAACGTTTTAGCGCGGTTTAGAGTGAGTGATTTTGCGGATCGCGGAAATCGTTTCTTCGATCTGTTCGGCTCGAACATCCGCAGCGACGTCGCTGTAGTAATCGGCTCGGATACCTAAGGATTGTTTCATGGCGTTGGCCAAGGCAGGGTCCAGATCCAGCATTTCATCGGCCATCTCGAAATCGCGGTCACTTAGAATCTGGTCGGCAAGGCTTTCGATCAACTCGCACCACTGCGTCATGTCCTCGCTATCGGCGGCCGGCATGTCGTCACTGTCAAAGCCCCAACCGTCGTCGATGAGATCTTCGTCACCAAAACCATCCACCTCGTCAAAGCCCACCTCATCCCCCAGTCGATCGGGACGGAGACCTTCGTCGCCGAAACATTCCTCACGAAAACATTCGTAGTAGGCCTTTAGCGTCAACAATCGCATACTTGGTGCGCGCTCGCTGTACCAATCGTCCGCATCCAATCCATCTGCGTCAAAGCCTTGCCGCTGTTGATCGATCTCGTCCTCGATGAACTGACGAACCGTTTGGAAGATCGCGTAGACCCCGGCATCATTGATCGCCGACGGCGCAAGTGTTTCCGCGGTCGGAGTCAATAAGTACTCGGTAATTTGATGCAGCACGGCGAGCTGTTCGCTGGTCGTCAATTGATCGAACAGCGGGACGTCGAAATCCCAACGCCAATCGCCCTCCAAATTCTTGGGATCTAAAACTCGGCTTTGCAGCCGATCGATCATGCAATGCAGCGATGTGCGAACGAGTTCCGCCTCGGCGCCGTCGAGAACCCGATCCCCTTCGGGTGTTTGCCATGTCATCTCGGTACTCCCTTGTGTGTCATGCGGTTATCGTATCCGAGAGCCCATGGATGCGGAAACCGTGGATCTGGCGATTGGAGCCGGGATCGTCGCAATCGCCCATCGACGGGCGTTAGGCTGCGGTGGTCTGAATCAGCGTGATGGTCCAAATAGCGGGGGGTGGCTGTGGGACCATGCACGACGGGCGGATGATGCTAAGATAACCCCCATTAACAAAAACAGTGAACTTCCGCGCCCGATGAGCTCCTGGTTTGGTGCCAATGGGGGCGAGAGTGATAATTCAACGTGATTACGCAAGCGTGGGAGAAGGATGATGGCAAACGACGCAATCGGCGGCGACGAAAAGCAAGACACTTTGGCAAACACGGAGGGCTCCGCGTCCAAAAGCGTGAAAAAACAACCCAGGTCGAATTCGATTTTGCTGGTGCCATACCCAAAGTTCATCTTTATGTACCCCACGCTGATCGTGGCGACGATCGCGGCAATCGTGATGTATTTTGGCGGCTACCATACTGTGGATCCCGATACCCAAAATCTGCCGGTGGTGATGACGGGTCTGTTTTTGGTTGTGATGATGGCCAATATGTTTGTCATCGTCTTCGATTTCCCGCGGGCCACCTCGCTGACGTTGGTTTTCGTGTTGGCGACGATCGCAATGGGGCTGTGGATGTTGACGCTACTGAAACCCGATCTGTTGCCCGCGATCGGGCACTTGTTCACAGGGTTGCGGCCAGCGGCCAATACGACCTTCTTTGTCTGCACGTCGCTGGCGATGATTTTGATGTATATCGCGGTCTTTGTTAGCGTGCGGTTTGATTATTGGGAACTTCGCAACAACGAATTGCTTCATCACCACGGTTTCTTAAGCGACTTGAAACGTTACCCCGCGCCAAACCTGCGAGTCGACAAAGAGATCAATGACGTCTTTGAATTCTTGTTGCTCGGTGCCGGCCGCTTGATTCTGCACCCCACAACCGAGAAACGAGCGATCGTGTTGGACAACATTTTGTTCGTTGGCAAAAAAGAACGTGAATTGACTCGCGTGCTCGGTTCGATCAAAGTGCAAATCGGCAGCGATTCGTCTGGATCGAACTAGCAAACGGCAGCCCATTTTCCTTTTAAAGCTGCGTCTTTCGAGTAGACCGGATCCCCCACTGACGCTGTTTGTAGTTGCACTATTTGCTGTCGCGGAGCGACATACTTCGATAGCCTCGGACTTTAGTCCGAGGGATTTTCGCCAATATCAATCGAGTCCCAGCGGGACGTTTTGTGACTTGATCGATTGCCACAGAACGTCGCTCCGCGACTGGGTGCCAATTTCAGAACCGAAACCTTGGACTAAAGTCCAAGGCTATCCCATAAAGTGCCTCCGGCACAAAAACAGCAACTTCAAAACTGACGCTTCGGGTTGTGAAAAACGCGCAACTTCGAAACTCCCGCCCCAACATTCCCACCTGATCCCCAACCTTCCCCCATGTTTATCAAACGCGTTTGCGCTGTTTTTTTAGCGTCTTTGGTCATGCCGCCGGTTGCCTCGGCAGCCAATTGGACTGTCGTGCCAGCGCGTTGCAACGACGTTGATATCCAACGACAAGACCAAGTGATTGAGATCCGAACGACGGGAAGCGATCCGTTTCTCGTCGGTGAATTGAGTGACCTCGCTGCCGAAGACTCGGTGCTTCAATTCGACTACTTTTGCGTCTCGGGCGTCAAACAAGTCGAGCTGTTTTTGGGACGCCCCCGTTATGGAGACACCCCGCTGAGTCTGCCCGCGATTCCCGTGGCGGAAACGTGGCAGACCTATAGCACAACGGTCAATCTCGATTCGCTGCGAAATGCGAATCCAGACTCCAAAACCATGCGAATCGATCTGGGTCGAAAACCGGGCGTTCGAATCCAACTTCGTAACGTTCACGTCCGAGCCAAGACGCCGCAAGAAAAAGATCGCGAAGCAAAGCAGCAGCAATTGCGGCAGCAAAAGGTCGTGGCCGCCGAGCGGATTGAAAACTACCTGTCACAATCGTTCCCCGCTCGAATCGACTCGGTAGTCGTCGACCCATCGACCATCACCGTTACGTTCTCGGGGTTACCTCAATCGCTCTCGGAGTCAGAATTGCAGCTGATCGAGTGTCCGCCGTGGCAATCGATCGGCCAATCCGCAGATCCCCGCAAAGTCGACGTGCCGATTCAGCTTGAGGGTGCACGGGGCACGGTGGTATTACCGCGGTTCGAGGGTCATCGAGATCGCTTGCAAAGCAGTTGGCGGCTAGCCAAGTCGGTCTCGGGTTCATTGTCTTACCTGACCGCACGGACGTTTGCTACCGAGATCGATGTGATCGGTGGGAACCACTCGCCACATCGCCCGGTGCCTGCGAATCAGAAAGGGTTGGGCGGTATTGGGCTGCATGGGCCCATCGATGAACTCCGAGAACTTGGCGTCACCGCGATCACCGTCAATATCGCGATCACGTCGTTCGTCAAGGATGCCCCCGGTCAAGGACGGATCAAAATCCCCACCTCAGGTGCCCCCGTTTATTTCGATACATTGACGCTGAGCCACTATGACCGTGTGATGAATTGGGCTCGGGAAAACAACGTGGTCGTTTCGGCCATCATCTTGATTCCGACTCCGCGAGCTGGCAACGACGCTTCACCGCTTGTGCATCCTGAACATGACGGCGGCATCTACACGATGCCCGATTTGACCACGCCTCGTGGCACCGACATCTATGCGTTTGTCTTAAGCGAAATGGCACGGCGGTACAGCAATACCGACTCCGCTCCTGGCGGCATTACCAACTGGATCGCCCACAACGAAATCGATTTCCACACCGTGTGGACCAACATGGGATTGCAGCCTCGAACGATTGTGACCGAGTCCTACTATCGTTCGATGCGAATCATTCACAACGCGGCTCGCCAACACAATCCGCACGCGCGTGTGTTTACATCCTTGACGCATCACTTTAATGTCCCTGAGGATGGCCAGTGGCGGCAACTGTCCGGTCGCGAAGTGATCGAATCGCTGCAGCGATATTCCGTCACGGAAGGCGATTTTGCTTGGGGTGTGGCCTATCATCCCTATCCTCAAAACCTGTTCGCAGCGGTGCCGTGGAACGACACTCGCATCAGCGACGATTTTGAAACGCCGTTGATTACGATTCAAAATTTGCAGGTGTTTGGTCGTTTTATGCAGCAGGAATCGATGCGTGATTCGTCGGGTGCGGTACGACCGGTTTTGTTCAGCGAGCAGGGTTTTCATACCGATTCGTACGACGATGATGCTCAGGATCGTCAAGCCGCGGCGCTGCTGTATGCGATGCAAAAAGTGCGTGCGATGCCGATGGTCGAATCGTTTCACTACCACCGCTGGATCGATCATCCTCGCGAAGGTGGATTGAAGGTGGGATTGCGAACGTTGCCCAGTGAGACCGAACCGTACGGTAAACGCAAACGCGCCTGGCACATGTACCAAGCGATTGGCACCGAACGAGAAGCACAAGTCAGCAAAGGATTGCCGACACCGTAACGTCACGTTTTAGCTAGTCAGGGGAAAATAGTATCCCATCCGATGCGTCAGTTTTGTAGTCGCGTTTTGTAGCCATACAGTGGCGGCAGAATGTAGCATGGGGGCGAAAGCTGGACTGCTGAAACGCTGCTGCTGTCATCCGATATTGGGGGTGAGTTTATCATCCGGTCGAAACTGCTGCTACTTCTCCACCGACGAAGTTGGCGGAGAGGCGACAATCCACAAGTCACCTCTCCCGAGCGAAGCTTGGGAGAGGTCGGACGGGCCTTTAGGCCTCGTTCGGGTGAGGGCCGCGGTGGGCAACCTTGAAGCATGGTTCGATTGAGCTTGCTCGGACGGCCCTCACCCGAGCAGTCGCTAAAGGCTCTGCTCGACCTCTCCCAAACAAGTTTGGGAGAGGTGACTGTTGTAGCGGAATTCGTCAAGAATTTCGGCCACGATTACGTTTGATCGAAACTCTTGACGAGTTCCGCTACGTCAATTGTCGTTGCGATGGTCCTACGGGGTTCCAACACAGTACAGCGACTGGTTGCTGCGTAGATACAGCTTGCCATCGCTTACGGCGGGCGAAGCATTGAAGTCGGTTTCATCGCCGGCGAACTTGTTTTGCGAGACCGGTTTAAATTCGTCATTCGGTGCGTAAACAATCGTGCCGCTGCGGCGAGTCACGACGTAAATGTTCTTGCCGATCAACACCGGTGACGCGTAAACGGGGCGACCGCTTTCAAGATTATCCACTCGTGATTTGTAGATCACTTCTCCGTCTTTGGCCAATGTACAGTAGGCAATGCCTCGATCATCGATCCAGTAAAAACGTCCGCCCTGTAATAGCGGTGTGGCAACATAGGAACTGGAACGATTTGTCCACTGAACATGCGAGTCGGTGACGTCGTCCTTGCCGCCAAGTTTGACGGCGATACTGCCCGAGGCTCGATAGCCGCCAAAACTGTAGACCGTGTCACCATCGACAATCACCGACGGCGTGACGTTGCCGGTCATCGGCGACTCACAATACCACCGCAGCTTTCCCGTCCGAGGATTCATCGACCAAATCTCGCCAGGAACGCTGATCACCAACTCCGGTTCACTGTTTGGCAGCGTTACGATACGCGGCGTACCGTACGTCAGTTCCAACATGTCGGCGTCTTGTCGCCAGTTTTCTTTGCCGGTGGCTTTGTCCAACGCGATGATCGCTCGCGACTCTTCGGCAGCGTTCACGATGACGCTGTTTTCAAACAGCACAAGACTCGATGCAGACCCCCATTGGCGGTTGCTCGATCCTTTGCCGACATCGAAGCTCCAATTCTTTTTGCCATCCAGACTGATCGAATGCACGCCTCCTTTGCCGAGGAAAACGAACACGTTTTCGCCGTCAGTCACCGGGGTGTTACTGGCGTACCCATGTTCGGTGATGTATCCCTGGTATCGGTCTTCGCGGTAATCGATCGGAAAATCGACTGCCCAATTCTGCTGGCCATTTGTTTTGTCGAAACTGATGACTTGACGTTTCGCTTCCGACCCGCTGACGTAACACGTGACAATCACTTGGTCGCCCACGACGATCGGGCTCGATGCACCGGATCCGGGCAGATCGACTTTCCATAGCAGGTTCTCGGTTTCGCTCCAAGTCGTTGGCACCGTATCGGACGACCGGGCTTGTCCGCCAGGCCCTAGGAACTCGGGCCAAGCCGCATTGCCGACGCTCGCGGTCAGGACCCATGTAACAACGGTAAGAAGGGAGCAGATTTGCATGGCAACAGCTTGGGCTAATGGACTTGTGACGCGAAGAGATCGAAATTAAAGGCGGATTGAGTTCAATCAAGTGGATGAGAAACAAGAGCAACCCAGCGAACAGGGCGACCGTGATTTTTACGATCCAGGGACAACTCGCTGGTTCGACTACGTTAATATGCGTAAGATCTGTCAGTAGCGCCCCCTGATACCGGAAAAAATTTCCAGAAAGCTTCCACCAACCACTGAGAAACCAATGATAAGACATCACCGATGGATTGCCGCGTCCTCAATCTTGCTGATGGGCACTTGTGTCGTCGTTTATTCACAGCGTCCGGGCGGTCGGCCTGGTCGCGCACCCGTGGTCGACGAGCCGTTTGTCGGTATTGTCACGTCCGAAGGCATCCAGCGCGACCTGTTTTCGATCAAGTCCACTGGCGTGTCCACCGCGCCGGTTCGCGAGGCGGCCGACGCATTCTTGGCCGGATTGAATGACGATCAACGCAAACGGACGGTCTTTCCCGTGGACGATTCCGAGTGGCGTCAGTGGGACAACCGGCACCGATCGCCACGCCAAGGCGTTGGATTTGATGAGATGTCCGATGCGCAGCGAAAGCTGGCTTTTGAAATGATTGGGCAAAGTCTGAGTGCCAAGGGGCTCAAGAAAACCCAAGACATCATGAAACTCAACGGCACGCTCGCCGAACTCGCCAACAACTTTGACGAATACGGCGAGTGGCTGTACTGGGTCACGATCATGGGCGAACCCTCCAAGACCGAACCATGGGGTTGGCAACTCGACGGACATCACCTCGTCATCAACTATTTCGTGTTGGGCGACCAAGTCGTGATGAGCCCCGTCTTCATGGGCTCGGAACCGATCGAAGCCAAGGGCGGAAAATTCAAAGGCACGATCGTCATGCAAGACGAACAGAACAAGGGTCTTGAGTTCATGCAGAGCTTGACGGACGACCAGCGGTCCAAGGCGATCGTGATGCAGAACAAGGATGGCAACAATAATCTAACCGAAGCGTACAAGGACAACGTTGTCCTTGATTACGCCGGCATCGCTGGATCAGAACTCAGCGACGAGCAGAAGAGCGGGCTACTCAACTTGATCGAAGAATACGTCGGCAACATGCGTCCAGATCACGCAAAGGTTCGCATGTCGGAGGTCCAAGAGCACCTTGATGAAACCTACTTTGCCTGGATTGGCGGAACAACCGACCAGAGCATTTACTACTATCGAGTCCACAGTCCGGTCGTCTTGATCGAGTTCGACCATCAACGCCGGGTAGCCCCGTTCCGTACCGCCGAGCCCACACGCGACCACATTCACACCGTGATCCGCACGCCCAACGGAAACGACTACGGCAAAGACCTGCTGCGTCAACACTACCATGACCACGACCACTCGCACCCACACTCTCATTGATCGATGACGGCACCCGGTGCTATACGAGAGCGTCCGGCTTAGGCCAGAGGCCGATACACTCGCTGCCGTGGCCGCAAGGCTACGGCGTGAAGTAATTGAGCGGCATAGCACTTAGACGCGAACATTTCCCTGCTGTTAATCTTTCTGTCGTTACATCCGGTGCAGAGAAATGTTGTGTACCGCGACGACGCTTGGCCAACGGTAAACGTAGCGCGTAGCGAGTCCCACGATTGCCGTTCAGTTGTTGGCATGCTGACGGGTTTACAGGAAAATGTGGGACAGGAAGATAAGACGATGGTGGGTACCCGTGACCCGAGACCCCGCGTTCGTCGCTTCCCCCATTTTTTAACCCTTCATCTTTTAACCTTTCTTCACCTACCAAGTGCGAGACATTGATGTTGAATGAAGCGACATCGCACTTTGGTTCAAACATTTTTCTGCCGTCCTCCGTCTTCCTGCCCAACCTTGGGTTGCATGGAGTGACGTTTGTCATCGATTTGCGCCTTTGCAGCGACTGCGGGACGAGTTGAAGTGGTGAGATTGGTTCACTGTAAGATCGACCGTTCAGTTCACTTGCTTTTAATCTTTCTGTCGCACCCATCTTTCTGTCGTCACATCCGGTGCAGAGAAATGTTGTGTACCGCGACGACGCTTGGCCAACGGTAAACGTAGCGCGTAGCGAGTCCCACGAATGCCGTTCGGTCGTTGGCACGCTGACGAGTTTACAGGAAAATGTGGGACAGGAAGATAAGACGATGGTGGGTACCCGTGACCCGAGCCCCCGCGTTCGTCGCTTCCCCCATTTTCTAACCTTTCATCTTTTAACCTTTCTTCACCTGCCAAGTGCGAGACATTGGTGATGAATGAAGCGGCATTGCACTTGGGCTCGAACATTCTCCTGCCCCCTCCATTTTCCTGCCCAACCTTGGGTTGACCGTTGTGACACCAACCATCGATTTGCAACGTTGCAGCGACTGAGCGACAAGTTGAAACGTTGAGCTCGGATCACCGTAAGATCGATCATTCAGTTCACTTGCTTTTAATCTTTCTGTCGCACCCATCTTTCTGTCGTCACATCCGGTGCAGGGAAATGTTGTGTACCGCGACGACGCTTGGCCAACGGTATGCGTTGCGTGTAGGGCGTTACGCGATTGCCGTTCAGTCGTTGGCATGCTGACGGGTTTACAGGAAAATGTGGGACAGGAAGATAAGACGATGGTGGGTCCCCGTGACCGGAGCCCCAGCGTTCGTCGCTTCCCCCATTTTCTAACCTTTCATCTTTTAACCATTCTTCACCTACCGCATGCGAGACATTGGTGTGAAATGAAGCGGCATTGCACTTGGGCTCAAACATTTTCCTGCCCCCTCCATTTTCCTGCCCAACCTTGGGTTGACCGTTGTGACACCTACCATCGATTTGCAACGTTGCCGCGACTGCGGAACAAGTTGAAGCGGTTAGCTTGGATCACCACAAGATCAACCGTTGAGTTTCCCTGTTTTTAATCTTTCTGTCGCACCAATGTTTCTGTCCTTACACCCGGCGTGAACGACGTCATTAGCGGAATACGAGTGCACGGTCTGTGAGGCGATCTTAGCGAGTCTTGAGGGGAGAGGACTCTGATAATGGGTAGGCAAAAAAATGTGGGGCAGAAAGATAAGACGGGGATGGGTGTCCGTGACCGGAGCGTTCAACCGGCGTTGGGAATTTGCCAGGCTTAGATTTTGAGGTTGTGGATCTTGCTTAAGATTCTTCCAGATTTGTGGAACGAGGAGCTTTAGCAAGCTCCACTACATTTGAAATACCAATGATCTCTGCTTACCTGCTTAGGCCATCAAGTCCAGTGGATGACACGCGTCTTTGCGGATGATCGGTTGCTACGGACGGCCACGTCATGGACTCGATAGGGCTTCGATGATCTGCTGCGTCTGGACGACGAACGGATGGTCGCGGTCGGCGGGGGCGATTGCGTCGATGTCTGCGGCGGCGTTTGCGATCGCTTCGCCAGCCGCGTCCTGGTTACCTTGTAAATTGTGAACCTCGGCAAGCGACCGATACAATAACGCTCGCCAGCACCGATGGGAAAGATTCTCGGGTGCTGCGTTGACCAACGTGGACTGCATCGCCAACGCCTTCTGCAACTGATGATTCGCTTCGTCGAAATCCTTGTCCGTTCGCGCCAAGTTGAACAGTTTATGGCGAATATGGACTTCCGATACGACGAAGATCGGTGTGTTGGGAAACTGTTGTTGCAAGGTTTGCAGCTCCGCCAGAGCTTTACCCAGCCGCGTTGCCGCTTCGGATCGCTGCAGCCTCGTTTGGACTTCGCGCCGCAAATTCACCGCTGCCAAGGCTTCGACCAACGTGTATCGCACCGTGGTATCGTTGGGCGAAACCTCCAGTTGTTGCCGGAGGATTTCAATGGCGCTCTCAAATCTCGCCCGTTTCGCCGCGGGCCGTTTTTCGATCCGTGATTGTGCCAGCCGAACTCGGGCACGCAGCGTTACGACGGAACTGGTGCTGTTACCGGTTTCGTATAGCGTATCAAGCATCTCGTCCGCCGTCCTCAGGTGCAGCCTACGCTCCCGTGGCGGCTTGTTTCCCTGAGACTCGATCCGCATTCGCTGTGGCGGTGGATCGCCGAGGCCGACGTGAGCACGTGCGAGTTGCAGCATCGCTTCGGTGTTGCTCGTGGCAAGTCCACTCGCTGCGGACAAGGCTGATTTAAAGGCTTGTTCGGACTCATCGAACCGGAGCTCCACTGCAAAAACGTCCCCCAATTCATTCTGCAATCGAGCCATCAAGGATCGGCTCTGCTCATTCGATAAACCCGCGGTCGCGCCGCGGGTCCGGAGCACATCGATGCCATGCTCGAGCGACTCGATCGCGTCGGACGTGTGGCCGAGTTGCCGCTGGATCAACGCCAGCCGGATCGTGGCGCGGATCATTTGCTTGACGATATCGGGCCGGGTTGGCGATTGCTGAGAGAGTCGTTCGTAGAGCGGTTGGATGCTTTGCAGAACGTCCGCCGTATGCGGCGACGGATTCAGCGAGTAGGTGGTCGCGGCGGTTTCGTCGAAACCGACATCGCTGATGCTAGACGCCGGCACCGAAACCATGTCGACAACCCCGTCAAGCGATTGAAGCGCGAGGTCCACGGTTTGCTCGGATTGACGCAGTGCGGTGTTAGTCCGCCGATTCGCTGCGGACGTCATCCACCAACCGCCGGTCGACGCCAGCGTTGCGAGTACGAGCGAAGCGGCGGCGACCGTCGTGGTCGTCGCCATCTTTGGGTTTCGCCGACACCAGCGAAACAATCGTGCTGCGGCGGACGTGCGGCGTGCGTGGATCGGTTCGTCGGCCAAATAGCGGTCCAAATCATCTCGCAGCTCCGCCGCCGTTTGATAACGATGCGCCGGTTCATGACTGATCGCTTTGTCGATGATGGTTTGCAGGTCAAGCGGAATGTCGCCGCGTAGGCTACTGAGTGGCTTGATGCGATGCTGGAGAACCGATTCCATCAAGGGGTGCGGGTCCGATTCGCTGAAGGCGGGAACGCTGGCGACCATTTCATAGAGCGTCAAACCGAGTGCATAGATATCGCAACGCGCGTCGGATTGGCCGCGGAATCGCTCCGGAGCCATGTATCGCGGACTGCCACTGAGCGCGCGAGACATCGTGGGATCATCGCGTGTGTTTCGAGCGAGTCCGAAATCGGTGACTTGTGCAGTCCCGTTTTCGTCGATCAAGACGTTGGCAGGTTTGATGTCGCGATGCAAGATTCCGTTGGCGTGGGAATAGGCCAATGCGTCCGCGATTTGCCGACCGATTTGCGCGGTCTCTCGAAAGCCGAACGCCTCGGTTCCACTCGCGGCGATCCGTTTGTCGATCGATTCGCCTCGAACCAATTGCATCACCAAGTAATGCGTGCCATCGTTTTCTCCGGTCCCAAAGATGGGCACGATGTTCGAGTGATGCATGGCGGCCGCGGTTTTGGCTTCGTGCTGGAACCGCGCCAGTGCCTCGTCGTCGAGCAAGCTTTGCTTGGGCAACACCTTGATGGCAACTGTCCGCGTCAGCGACTCTTGCATCGCCTCGTAAACAATCCCCATACCACCGCGACCGATTTCGCGAACAAGTCGGAAGTCACCAAGCTGCTCGATCAATCGGCCCGCCAGCGTCGCGCTGCCGTCTTGCTCGGCTTGCTCGTCAACCTTGACCTTTTCGACCGACAACGCGAGCGGAAAGACGCGGCGAATCGGCTCGCTCAATTCCGGATGGCGGATCGCGTACTCTTCGATCGTGGGGCGATCGCCGTTTCGATATCGGGCAATGAAATCGCTGGCCAACACATCGACGATGGCATAGATGTCGTTGTCGTCGTCGCAGTTATCAGGATCGGCGATTTCGGAATGGATCATACGAGCATCAATTTCCGCCGCCACGGCGACCTTGCGTGGGACGGTTTTTCATTTCGAGGTTTTCGGATCCAGGTTGAAGTCGGTTGCGGCGAAACTGTGACGCCAGCACCAAACGCTCTCGCTGATCCAGCGTACCATTTTTGTCTGCATCGGCGATCGCAAATGCGTCGTGCATGTGTTCGGGCAGTTCCGATAGGCTGAGCAATCCGTCGGTGTTGACGTCAAACGCCAAGATTTGGTTTGCAAATGCTTCGTCACCTTGAGCGGAATCACCGCCGCGTCCGCCACCGCCATCTGGTCCTCCCTGTCCACGACCACCAGGACCTTGTTGTCCGGGACCACCTTGACGTCCACCAGGCCCGCCCGCGCCGCCTCTCTCGCCACCACGCTGACCGGCGGGACCGCCCGGGGCACCAGGACCGTTTGGTCGCAATTCTTCGGCGGTCAAACGTCCATCCCGATTTCGGTCTAGCTTACGCAACGCGACTGCGGCGGCATCAATTTCGGCAGCCGATAGTTCGCCGTCGTTGTCAGCATCAAAAATCCGCAACAGTGGCGGCGTCTGCTGTGCCCCGCCTTGTGGTCCCCGCATGCCTCCGCCTGATTGTCCCCCACGACCGCCGCGTCCACCGGGTGTTTGAGCCAGAGCAAGCGAACTGCCGAGGGAAAGTAGCATCGCGCAGGAAACCGAAAAAAATGCCAAACGTTTCATCATGAGGTCCAGTGAAGCGGAGTGTGAACAGCGGGATAATACAAAAAACCCCACGACGCCGGAATTTCTACAGGTAATCTGCACTGCTTTCTTCATTTTGCGGGGCCGAAACTCTTGGCGGGTTTGTTGATTTAATCCAAATGCAAATCGCAACGCTGAGCCGTGGGCCGTAAGGCACCGGGTCGTGCGTGGGACCCGGCCGCTGACGCGTCGCGGCTCACTAAATCAACAAGCCGTTGGCGAGTTTCGCTACTGACAAGTTGAGCTGGATAACCAAGCAGCCATCACATCCGTTCCAGCACGTTTCTGAGTCGTTCTAGCGCTCGGACGTAGCGAATGCTGGCTGCCTTGGGGGAAATCCCCAGCTCAATCGCGACCTCTTGATTGGTCAATTCTTCGAAATGGCGGAGCGCAACTACTTCGCGGTCGATCTCGTTCATCGTCTCGAGCGAATTTCTCACTTCCGCGATCAATTCCTTTTTCACCGCCGCTTGACTGGGCGAAGTCAAATGGGCGACGAATCGCTGCGAAAGGCACGCGGATGTTTTCCCCCAATCGCTGCCGAAACTCGCCCCCGACTCTCGCAATGTCGATCTGGATTCGGTGGCCAGATGACGACGATGGACGCGGCTGAGTGTCTGTTGAGCAACGAGCCGTAGCCACAGGAAGAACGACGGAAAATCACCGCCGAGGAAATGCGACAGCCTCTTTTCCGCATCCAAGTAAACTTCCTGAACCACGTCGTCGGCGTCGACGCGAGCACGAACTTGGTCGTTCAAACGGAAGTGAATGATTTGCCACAGACGCTCGCGATGGAGCGCAAACGCATCGGAAAAATGCGTCACCTCTCCGCGCCGCAACGACTGCTCTAAATCTTCAATCACAAAATCTCAACAAAGCGAGTAGATTGGCTGGGATAATCGGGTTTTAAGCTGGTAGAGCGAAGGCTCGGTAGCCGCTTGGGCCAACACTTTGAAGCATTTTCTGGTAGCGGAACTCGTCAACGGCTTGTTGATTTAGTCGTACGATGGACTTCCTAGTCCGTCGAATGCACCATTGACGGACTAGGAAGTCCATCATACCCCCTTGCCGCAGGAAACTTCATTCAATCAACAAGCCGTCAAGAGTTTCGGCGAGGCATACGTCAATCGAACGAAAGTCTTGCCGACTTCCGCTACGCAAAATTTGTGGTGACTCACAATGTCGCGGCAACCATCGACGCTCTGACGAGCGTCGCTACAAAACGCAACAGTAAGAACCAATCCCACGTCTCTCAACAGCGAAAATCCAATGGCACTTCCAATTCTAACCCCGCCCCGACGAAAAGCGACCGTTGGAAAACGGCTCGGCCTTGGTCACCACCTACTCGTTGCGTTCGTTGGTTTCGTACTCGCTTGGCAGTCGTCCGTCGTGATGGCTCAGCACAATGTCGTCGTCCTGTTGGCCGATGATCTCGGGTGGGGCGATGTGGGCTTTCATGGGGGCACGGCTGAGACCCCGAACATCGACCAATTGGCGGCCGAAGGGGTCCAGCTGGATCGCTTTTACGCCTATCCAGCATGCAGCCCCGCGCGGGCCGCGATGTTGACCGGGCGTTTCCCGCACCGCTACGGAATCACCGGGCCGGTCCGTGATCGCGACGCGGGGCTGCCCATCGACGAACGACTGATCACCGCCGATTTTAAAGCCGCCGGCTACCAAACCAGCTTGATTGGCAAATGGCATTTGGGCGGTTCCAACCAACCCAAAGCTCATCCGAACCAGCGTGGGTTTGATCATTTCTACGGATTCATGGATGCCTCGGTCGACTATTTCCAGCACACCACGGGTCGAGGGAAACTCGATTGGCAACGCAACGGGAAAACGGTCAACGAACAAGGCTACGCCACCGATCTGCTTTCGGAAGAAGCTGCAAAGCAGATCCGGTCACGCGATAAACGCAAACCGTTTTGCATGGTCGTCTCGTTCAGCGCCCCGCACAATCCATTCCAAGCACCCGAGCATCTGACCGCGAAATACCAAGGACGTTTGAATCAGCGTGACGCCACCTACGCAGCCATGATCGACTCGTTGGATCAAGGCGTCGGTCGGATTCTGAAAGCGATCGACGATCAAGCGATTCGCGACGAAACG
Source organism: Novipirellula caenicola (assembly GCF_039545035.1). NCBI lineage: Bacteria > Pseudomonadati > Planctomycetota > Planctomycetia > Pirellulales > Pirellulaceae > Novipirellula > Novipirellula caenicola. The sequence continues at coordinate 504,690 of NZ_BAABRO010000005.1, read as the reverse complement.
ATTGTCGTCTTCGCGTCCGACAACGGAGCGGTTCGAATTGGAACCAACGCACCGTTTCGGGGTCAGAAACGAGAAGTCCTCGAAGGTGGCATCCATGTGCCGTGCGTCATTCGATTGCCGGGCGTGTTGAAGCCAGGAACCCAAAGCAAGCAGCTCTTTGCAATCCACGACCTGCTGCCGACGCTGGCTGCCGCGACCGATGTGAAGCTGCAAAACCAAAAGCCGCTGGACGGAGTGAATCTGTGGGCGAATCTCAAAAACGGAACGCAAGTCGATCGCACTGTTGTCGTCGCTGAAAACGACCACGCGATCATTCGCGGCGATTGGAAACTCATCCAACCCACCGACGGTGCAATTGAACTGTACAACCTTCGCTCCGATACCGCGGAATCCACGAACCTGGCCAGTCGTCAGGGGAAGGTTGCCGCTGATTTGCTAGACCAATTGACGCTGTTTCAAAAGCATGTTCGCAACGATGAACCGGCGGCCTCCAATGGCGAGTTGCTTGTCGCTGAAAATAACAACACGAAAACCAATGCCGCCATCACGCTGCCGCAAGAAGGTGAATTGCTCGCTCGTGCAGAGCTGAGTGGTGATGCGGTCTATGGCGTGCTTGGCAATCGCCACGTCGAATCCAACGGCTCGGGCGTGCGGCTGTTTTCGGCCGAAGACCGAAACGGCGATGGAGTGATCGCGGGTGAAGCGACGGTGGAATCCTCGCAAGTCACCTCCGACCAACCCTGGTACCGTTTCTATATCTCGGGGCTCGCCCAAGATGATTTCCAAGTCGATCAAGACGACTTGTATTTGAAGGTCGAGTTCCTGCAAAAAAACGGCGACTCGTTGGATCTGATCAAAGAACGCATTTACCCGCAGGTGTTGCGTGAACGAAAGGATTTTCGAGACGAAGCCACCAACGAAAGTCTTGGCCACGCGACGTGGCGAACCTACGCCATGGATTTCCGCACTCCATTCGCCGAAGTCGATTCGCTCAAGCTGAGCGTTGGTTTTGCCTCCGGCAAAGGCGAAGGCAAACGCACCGAGTTCTGGATCAATTCAATGAATCTTGAACCGATCGATGCACCGGCGAGCTACCGACCGGCCAAAGCGACGGCCGACGAATTTCCGCAACCCGATCCAAAATCACTGGTGTCACTTGGTGGACGATGGTACTTCGATCCCAAAGGGGGCGATCGCACGGTGCCAAAGCAATTCGATTACACCAACGACGATCAACTGCTTTATAAAACCGATCAGTTCGTTGCCCCGTTTGCCGGCAACATGAGTTCATGGTTGCGAGCGGGCTACTTGGATTTCGATGGCAACGAAGTGACCAAGGACGTATTCAAACCGTACGCGGTCATCATCAATGTCACGGACACTCACATCGTGATCCGCAGCCGCAACTTGCCCAATCACCCCACCGCGACGTTTCCGGATCGTTGGCGGATGCTCGACGGCAACCCGTCCTACATCAAAGAACAAGCCAACACGCACTACTTGCCACTTCAGCCCAAAGTCGATCCCAACGCATTTGCGATGGACGAAAAAAATTCAAACCAAGCACTGCCGATGGGACCGATCGGGGTGGCGACCAATGGGGTGATCTTCTTCAATCCATTCGACCATATCTTTGAAACCGATGCGGTTTGGCGATTAGACCGTTGCTGTGGTCACCCCAGCCCGCAGCAGCAATATCACTATCACAAGTATCCGGTTTGCGTGAAAACGCCATGGAGCGATGAGGGGCACGGACACTCGACCGTCATCGGTTTTGCGTTCGACGGTTTCCCCGTCTACGGACCTTACGAAGCGGCAGGCGTGTTGGCGAAAGACGACCGAGCGAATCCGCTCAACGATTTTAACCTTCACGAAGATGCCGACCGCGGACCTCACTACCACGTCACTCCCGGACGTTATCCGCACATCATCGGCGGCTATTGGGGCGAGCTCGACCCGATGAACGGACGTCGACGAAACGCTACCCGCGGCTAGGCACTGTCTGAGAACGCATCAGAGGCGAAAACCTGGTAGCGGAATTCGTGAAGAATTTCGATTTATCACTGGGTTATGCCATGCTGCCGAAAGTCTTGCCGACTTCCGCTACGGTTTTCAGACAGAGCCTAGAGGCCACCGCCATCTAGTTTCGTAGCGGTGCAGCGCGAGCCGCCCGGTCAATATCGAACGTTTAACTCGCCGCAACCGGGCGGCTCGCGCCGCTCCGCTATAAAAAGCCCCCGGTGCCAAAGTAGACGGCATTGAGCTTCCGCTGCGGGCTCGGCGATTCTCTTTTTGGAAGCGACCTCAAGGACGACCAACATCGAACCTCGCAGGTTCGAAATCACATCGGTTTTGCTAGCTGGCGAGCCGAATTGGCTTGGTTAATGTCGCAAAACATTAATCTAAGGTCGCAAATCATGATCCTATCAGCAACATAATGGATCATAATGCCCTCTTGGCGCCCGGTCTTTGCGATCCTCGTTTCGTCTCGGCCGTGTCGTCCCACCACAGGACCTTTAGAACCGATCCGGCAACCGAGACGCGAATATCCCTCCTGTAAATCCCTCCGTAGAAAGATGAGACCCAAAATGAGACGTTTGAGCCCATTGTTGTTGGGGATGTTCTGTTCCGTCATTTCTTTCAGTCAGAGCCCTACTGTGTTAGCACAAGAATCAAATCAAGTGACCAACGGATTTCGTGAAGACCTCTCGTTTCTGAAGCAGCACACCGACATCATCACGTTGACCAACGGCGAGGCCGCAGTCGCCGTGGCGCCGGCGTATCAGGGACGTGTGATGACCAGCACGGTCGATCGTGAAAATGGAGTCAGCTTTGGTTGGATCAACCGCAAGGTGATCGAGAAAGGATTGCTTTCAGAGGAAGAGCGCAAAGGCAAACTCGAAGAACACATCTACATCTTCGGTGGCGAAGAACGATTTTGGCTCGGTCCCGAAGGAGGCCAATTTGCATTGTTCTTCAAACCGGGCAGCAAGTTCGAATTTTCGGATTGGAGGACTCCCGCAGCGATCGACACCGAACCGTTTGAACTCGTCCAACAGTCGAGCACGACCGTCAAATTCAAACGAAATTGCAAACTGACCAATTTCAGCGGAACGCAATTCGTGATGGGGATCGAACGATCGGTGCGTCTGCTCGATCAAGCCGCCATTGCCAAGGTTTTAGAAACAGATTCGATCGACGAATCGATCAAGTATGTTGGCTACGAGACCGACAATCGGCTGACCAATCGAGGCGAAAACGCGTGGACGAAGCAGACCGGCATGCCGTCGATTTGGATCTTGGGGATGTACAACCCCTCGCCGAAAACGACGATCGTGATCCCTTTCAAACCCGGTGACGCCGCCGAGCTTGGCCCCAAAGTCAACGACACCTATTTTGGAAAAGTGCCGCCAGAATACCTGCAAGTCGAAGAAGACGTTTTATTCTTCAAGGGGGATGGCACGCGTCGCGGCAAGATCGGCATCACACCGGAGCGATCACTGGGAATCGCAGGCAGCTACGACGCCGAAGGGCATGTTTTGACGATCGTCACCTACAACGTCCAAGACGCACCCAACGGGTACGTCAATTCGATGTGGGAAATGCAGGAGGAACCGTTCAAGGGTGACGTCATCAATGCCTACAACGACGGATCGCCTGCTCCCGGCGAACCACCGCTTGGGCCATTCTACGAATTGGAAACCTCGTCGCCAGCAGCCGCGTTGAAGCCGGGCGAAACGATGACCCATGTGCAACAAACGTTGCATCTGCAAGGCAGCGAAGCCGCGTTGGACCCGATTGCCCAACGACTGCTTGGCGTTCATTTGGATGAAATCCAAGTGACCCAGTAGTTCAGCCGTTCTCATCGAAAGATGACGCTCACCGCATCCCGCATCAACCACGACCTGGAGCTCGCAAGTCAATGAAAAACCAACGATTTCGGCCTTACTTCTCGAGTGCGTCTGTGGTCAACGCAAATGCATTGCGGTGGCGGACCTCGTGGCAGTGGACCATAGCGATGGTCATCGTCGCATTTCACGGGCTCACCGCAGCTCCGGCCATTGCCGAGAAGCCGCATGCCGTTCTTGTCGTTGGGACGCTGCACTATTCGCCGGAACTCAGCATGCCGCTGCTTGCCGAGGAACTGGAGCGATTTGGATTTCGCACGACGGTGGTGATGGGCAAAGGCGATCCGGAAAAGAAACGCGAAAATGTTCTGCCCGGGATCGAGGCGTTGGCTGATGCCGATTTGGCAATCTTCTTTATGCGTTTTCTGCAGTTGCCTGATGACGAGTGGCAGCCGATCGAAGACTACGTGAAATCGGGCAAACCCATCATCGGGCTGCGGACCGCCAACCATTCTTTCAAATATCCCGCGGCCCATCCGCGGTCCAATTGGAACGACGACTTTGGTCGCCGCGTGCTTGGGACGCCTTACATCGTGCATCAATCCAGCGAGACCGAAATCAGTGTGATCGAAGAATCACGGCAGCACCCGATCATGACCAATGTATCGAAGTCGAACTGGACATCGCCGGGGACGCTCTATCTGACGCGTTTCGAAGAGGGTGTCGTTCCGTTGGTCAAAGGCAGCGGCAAAGGCCGACGTCGTGAGCTGAAGAAATCGTTTGGTGTCATCCAGGTTCAAGAGGATGAAACCGATACCGTCGCCTGGGCGTGGCAAAACGAATGGGGCGGCAAGGTATTTGGAACCTCCTTCGGTCATCCCGGTGACTTTGCCAAAGAATCGTTTGTCCGCATGGTCATCAATGCTGCCTGTTGGGCCGTGGATCGACCGCTTCCGCAAGCCGATGAAACGATTTCGACTTGGGAAATCCAGCGACAAGATAAAAAGCCGAAGAAGTAATGCATCTCGATCGAAAAACGCTCACAACCATGATTAGAAAACCTCATTCCATCATCGTGCTTTTGTTTTGGGCCGTGGCCGTTTCGACGGTTTCAGCCGAGTCGCCGCTTCCGCCTGAATCGCCCATTCGACCGGGGGATCGTATTGCGATTGTTGGCAACACGTTTGCGGATCAATTGCGAATCCACGGCTATCTTGAAACGATGTTGCTGCAGCGTTGGCCAGACAATCCGGTCTCGATTCGCAACCTGGGTTGGGGTGGCGACATGCTGAACGCGCGTGATCGACCAACCAATTTTCCCGCTGAAGAAGAAACATTGTTGGCACATCGTACCGATGTGATCGTCGGCTGTTTTGGGATGGGAGAATCCTTCGCGGGCGAAGAGGGGGTGCAATCGTTTCAAGCCTCCGTCGATGCATGGATCAAATCACTCGAGGGCAAAACGTACAACGGGAAATCTCAAGTGCGTTTGGTCCTGGTGTCGCCGATTGCCAACGAACCGCTTGGAAAACTGACACCTCGGCACGAGCAACGCGACCGAGAGTTATCCGCATACAGCCAAGCGATGAGCGAAGTGGCCATCGCCGCTCAGGTTCCCTTTGTCGATCTCTATCAAACTTCGCGTTATTTGATGGACGAGCCGATCGGTCCCAATTTCACGACCAACGGCATCCATTTGAATTCGTATGGGTACTGGGCACTGAGTCATTACCTATTCCGTGGCCTCGTCCAAGACGATCTTGCTTCGCCGCAACCACCATGGCGAATCTCCCTTGACGCGACGGATTTGACGGTACAGGCCAATGGGCTTGCGGTTTCCGATACGGCTCGCACCGAGGCGGGATTGACATTTCGAGCCACTGAGTTGATTGCCCCGACGTTGCCACCACCTACCGGCGAAGACCTGCCGCCGCAGCTGCATCATTTTCGTGACTCGCTGACGATCGCCAATCTTGCACCGGGAATCTACAAATTGGCCATCGATGATGTCTCCGTCGTCACCGCTAGCCATGACGATTGGGCTCGCGGAGTCACGATCGACACTTCGCCGGCTCACCAACAGGCCGAAGCATTTCGTGCTGCGGTCAACGACAAGAATTTACAGTTTACGTATAGCTGGAAAGCCCTGAACCAAGTCCACATTGTCGGGGAGAGAAAAAAATCGCCCAGTGGAAAGGCATTGCCAGCGGAAGTGATCGAATTCAATCAACTCGCACAAAAACGCGATGCGAAATTGCGAGATGGGATCGAACGTCAAACGCGGAATTGGCGTGTGACTCGGATTCACTAGAAATCGACGGTAGCTACGTTCGCCAGAACGTGAACCCTAATGACTTTTTTCAAGAACCTTATGAATATCCGAACTTTCAAACAAGCGAACGAGTGTTTTTGGCGAGCGGTCCGCCCGTTGGCGACGGCAGCCCTGATGACCATCGTGTTGACGACCATCGCGTCGGCGCAGGATGCATCGGGTATCAAGAACATCAAGGACGCCAATTTGGACTTGATGAACAATCATGATCCAGCGTCCGAGCAAGAAAACTTTGAACTGCTCGACGGTTACCAGGTCAACCTTTTCGCTTCCGATCCGATGCTCGCCAATCCCACTCACATGCACTGGGACTCGCGAGGCCGGTTGTGGGTGGCGTGTTCGTGGGCGTACCCGCAATTGAAACCGGGCGAAGTCGCAAACGACAAAATCATCATCCTCGAGGACACCGATGACGATGGCGTCGCAGACAAATCAACCGTGTTTGCCGATGGATTGTATATTCCCACGGGGTTAGAGCTTGCCAACGGCGGGTGTTATGTGGCGCAATCACCCGACGTCTTCTTCTTCAAAGATACCGACGGAGATGACGTGGCGGATGTCAAGGAATTGGCGCTGACTGGGTTTGGGATCGAAGACAGCCATCACTCGGTCAGTGCGTGGCGACGCGGTCCCGGCGGATGGATCTATTTCCAAGAAGGTATCTTTTTGCATTCGCAGGTGGAAACGCAGCACGGGGTCGTGCGGAATTTCAACGGTGGCGTCTATCAGTACAACCCTCGGACGCAAGAACTGAGAATGTTCTGCACCGGCACCGGTGGTAATCCTTGGGGCCACGTGTTCGACCAATGGGGGCAATCGTTCATGGTCAACAATCCGCGGATCATGTACCTGTCCCCCGTGACCGGAAACGGGGCGCAGAGCATTCGTGTTCCTACGTTGATCAGCACCGAAAAGCAATGTGGCGGCGACCTCGCGACAGGTTCGCACGTGGGCGATGACATCCGTGGCAATCTGCTTAGTGGCCGCTTTAAAAGTCGAACCATTATCCGCTACGAATTCTCGGAGGACGGTGCCGGTTTTAGCGCCAACGTTCTGCCGCCACTGATGACCTGTAAGCACCCAAATTTTCGGCCCGTCGATGTCAAGATCGGCCCCGACGGAGCGATCTATGTCGCCGATTGGTACAACTCGATCATTAATCATGCCAGCCATGATTTTCGCGATCCGCGTCGCGATCATGAACACGGTCGCATCTGGCGGATCACGCACAAGGATCGACCGCTCGTCAAGAAACCCAAGTTCGATGGAACCACCACTGAGCAACTCGTCGATCATTTAAAGAGTCCCGAAACATGGATACGCCATCAAGCGAAAAAAGAAATTAGCGAACGGGATCCCGACGAGGTCCTCGCGGTACTGCAAACGTGGGTGGACCAACTCGACACCGAGTCACCCGACTATGAACTTCATCTCGTGGAAGCGATGTGGGCGTGTCAAAATGTTGAACGTCCGAGCGAGAAGATTCTAACCAAGGTACTCGCTGCGTCAGACGGTCACGCGCGTTCCGCAGGGGCGCGGGTGATTCGCTACTGGCACGATGCGCTGTCGGATCCGATTGCGATGATTGCCAAAGCGGCTGCCGATCCCTTCCCACGAACACGAATGGAGGCGGTTCTGTCGGCGGGATTCATTCCTCAAGCCGAGGCGTTTGCGGCGGCGCTGAATGTGGTCGATCATCCCGGCGACCCTTTCCTCGACTTGGCATTGCCCCAAACGACGAAGGCGCTCGAACCGTATTGGCGTCCAGCGATGGAGGCAGGAACGCTTCGTTTTGCCAAAGCATCCCACAAGGCGGCTGCGGAACGAGCTGCGGGAATTGGTTTTGCTGAACGGATTGATCACTTTCTCAAACAGCAAGACCCCAGCGAGAAAGAGATCAGCGAATTTCGCGACCAGGTTATCGCAATGGGCACCCCCGATGATCTTTTGCGAATCGTCGCCTCGTTGACCAGCGGAAAGGATTCACGATCGGATGATGCACAAATCGCGCTGCTTGAATCGCTCAAGTCGATGGCAAATTCGCGTTCCTCGGGTGTGCTTCGTCGGCGTTTGCGTTCGTTAACGCGATTGCTTGACGATAACAATGCGACCGTTGCCTCGCTTGCCGCAGAGAATCTTGCGGCTTGGAAAGCCAACAAGGTCACCGAGCCACTGTTGGATGTTGTCCAAGACGAAAGTCGTCCCGCTGCCGTACGTCGGTCTGCTGCGGTCGCGTCGGCAAAGCTAGGTGGCGACAAAGAACTGCAAATCCTTACGAAGCTCGCAGAACATCGTGATCCAGAGACTCGCTACTGCGCACTGGTTGGCATCGTCGCCACCGACATTCAGCAGGGGACGAAGTTGGCTGCGGCGTTATTCAGCCAAGCCCCAGGCGAAGCGGATCCTGTTCCGCTGGTTCAGGCAATCCTGAAGAATCGAAACGGAGCCAGCGTTCTCTCTGATGCGATGAAAGGTGTCGAGGTTCACCCGGCGGTGGCCGCTCGTATTGATCAGTTTCATCGGTCGACGGGGTCGCTACCTGAGAACTTGGCAAAACAATTTCGCCCCTCGCAAGATTCCGAGTCGCTCAACTTGCAATTGTTGGCCGAAGACCTATCGCAACTGACCCATGATGTGGAAACGGATGGCGATGCGGTTCGAGGTGAAGACATCTATCGACGCAAATCGCTGTCGTGCACGAGTTGTCACGGCATTGGTCCCGTCGGCCCCGTCATCGGTCCGAATTTGGTAGCGGTGGGTGCAGCGGCCAAGACCGACTATATCGTCGAATCAATTCTGCGACCCAACAAAGCGATTGCCGAACACTACGAAAACCGCATGTTCGTGTTGGACGATGGAACGACTCAGACCGGCATCGTGACGTTCCAAAGTGATGACGAAGTCGTTGTGCGAGACGCGGCACAAGGTGGAAAAGAAATCCGTCTTGCTGCGGATGAAATCATTGCCGAGAAGGCGATGAACTCGGCCATGCCCGCGGGACTCGTCGATCAACTCGGCAGTCGTCAAGAGTTTCTTGATCTCGCAAAGTTTGTCGCTGCCTTGGGTCGACCCGGCCCCTTCGCCAATGATGAAAGTCCCGTGATTCGAAAGTGGCATCTAACCGCCACTTCCAACTTTGATGAACCGCCGGCCTCAGACACCTCTTGGGTCACAGCGTACAGCAAAGTCCGCGGTGAATTGCCGGCCAACGATTTGCCAAGTGGAGATCACGTGCTCGCTCGAGGCTATTTGAATGTATTGGTCCCTGGTGGGGTGCAATTCAAAATCAACGATTCTGTGGGACTCAAACTTTGGGTCGACGGAGAGGAGATCCTCGATCCAACCAAGACCCTCACACTGGCCAAGGGACGGCGAGCGGTAACGATTGGAATCGACCGAACGAAACGCGGCGACATGGGATTAAAAGTCGAACCGATTGCGGCGCCGCAGTCGCCGGCGAAGTTTCAAATCGAAGGCGGTTTTTGAGGAGACAGCTTTTGCGGGGACAGGCACACTTATTGGCCACACATACCGCTAGCATTGCGTCGGCTCACGTGGTCAACGGTCTGAGGTCAACCTTTTGGAATCGTCGGAACAATAAGTGACGGGTTTTCCTGTAGCGGAAGTCGTCAACGGCTTTCGTTTTCCAGGCTGGTCGAAACTCTTGACGGCTTGTTGATTTAGTCGTACGACGGACCTCCGAGTCCGTCGAATACACCACTGACGGACTAGGAAGTCCATCATACGACCCTTGCCGCAGGAAACTTCACTAAATCAACAAGCCGTTGACGAGTTCCGCTACGTCAGCAATGACTCCGACGATGCTTAACGGCTTCGCACGAGATTCGGGACGCAATTCGTTAGTCATATGTCGCAAAAGTTGGTTTTTTCTCATCCAAAAGTAGATAGGATGAGTTTGTATTGCCGCTAATTCGATGGCGACTGCGTCGCTACGGAAGGACGAAACCATGAAAGCCTTGTCTAGTTCGCCACCAGCCCGCCGATCCTTCTTGAAGGCCGCAGGAATCACGATCGCGCTGCCGATGATGGAATCGGTCGCCACCCCGGCTGGCAGGAGCGACGGCGGCGAGGCGATGCGAATGGTTTGCATCAGCCCGACGTTGGGCGTCTATCCCAAAGCGTTCTTTCCAAAATCGACAGGGGCGAATTTCGAACTGACCCCGACGCTCAAACCTCTGGAAAACTTGCGGGGCGATTTCACCGTTTGTTCCAACATGGATCATCCGGCGATCTTTTCCGGCCACGGTGGCATCTCGACGTTCCTTACCGGGATTCGCGGCGGCAACGTCGTTTCAATGGATCAGCTTGCGGCTGAATACGCAGGTTACCAGACGCGGTTTCCGTCCATGCACGTCGCGGTCGGCGGCGGAATGAATGCCTCGTGGACCTCCTCGGGCATCCGGGTCCGCGAACTAGGGGATCCTCGTGACATGTTCGACCAATTGTTTGTGCCCGATTCGGCTGCCGCGATCAAGGAGCGTGAGCTACGGATTCAGGAACAGGGCAGCATCTTGGATCTGGTTCGCGAACAAGCTAAACGATTCGCGCGTCGGACCAACCCGGCGGATCGGCAAAAGTTGGAAGAGTACCTGACAGCGATTCGTGATGCCGAAACAAAGCTGCAGGGCATGAAACGTTGGGCAAACGTTCCCAAGCCAAAGGTGAACTACCAACCCGAGGGACATCCGCACTCGGGCCAAGATTACGAGTTCCTCGCACCGATGATGTTCGACTTGATCCTGTTGGCCATTCAATCGGACTCGAGCCGCGTGTTCACCGCTGGATTTGGCATGCACAATCGGATGATCGAACTCGATGGCGTTTCCACCGGCTATCACTCGCTGAGCCATCATGGCAATCGTCCCGACATCCTTCGACAATTGGGCATCATCGACAATTTTTACATTCAGCAAATGGCTCGGTTTGTCCAAAAGTTGAAAGATTCTCCTTTGGGCAATCGCGGCGATGGCACGTTGTTGGACAAAACGATGGTGTACTTTGGCAGCGGCATGGGGGACGCTGCTCGGCACAGTAATCGAGATCTGCCGGTCATCTTGGCCGGCGGTGGTTTCCGGCATCAAGGCCATGTCGACTGCAAGACCCCCGGCGGTGAATCGACGCCACTGAATAATCTTTACACCACGATGCTACAGAAATTCGGTGTCGAGATTGAAAGTTTCAATGGTGCGACCGGAACGTTTAGCCTCTCCTAAAAATGATGTGCAGCAAACCCTCTCCCGATCACCGGACTCCTCTTGCACGCCACGCCACAAAGCCGAAGTTGCACCCTTCGATCTTGTGGTTGGCGTCGGCTCTTCTTCTGTTCCCAGCGACACGGATCGATGCAGATGACTTTTCAACCATCGAACCGATGATCCGCCAGCATTGTGTTCGATGTCACAATGCGGACGAGCAAGAAGGCGACGTACGGTTGGATCCATTGTCCAGCGTTGATGCCGAACTGCTGACCAAGGTCTACGAACAAATTGCCGGCGGGTTGATGCCGCCTGAGGATGAACCCCAACCTTCGGCCGCACAGCGCACTTCGCTGGCGAAACAAGTGCTTGAACTCGCCAAGCAATCGCCAAGTGAAAACGTGGGTGGGCTGCGGCGGCTCAACAAACGTGAGTATCAAAATACGGTTCGCGATTTATTGGGGCTGAACGATGGCAACTTTGACCCCAGTTCCTATATCTACGATGACAACGTGAACGAAGGCTTCGACACGAACGCATCGTCGTTGGTGATGTCCGACGAATCACTGTTTGAATACATGGAGGCCGCCCAGGCCGCTCTGTGGCAAGCCTTGTTCACCATGGATGCCAAACAACCTGAGCCGAGGGTGTTCGAGGTTCCCATGCGTCAGCTCACCGGGGCGTCGCGAAGGTATGAAAACCAAGGCAAGGATTTTTATACGTTTCGAATCGGAGGTAACTCGAAAATCGTCGACGGCAAGGCAACGCGAAACTGCCAGATCCCGGGTCGGTACCGGATCACCGTCACCGCATCAGCCGTTGACGAGGACCGGTACCCTGTCAAATTTGTTCCCAAGAATGAACCGCCCAAGTTGGCGATTGGGGTGGTCTCGGCACGGCGAACCGGGGTCAATGAGCTCGGCAAGACAATCGAAACCTTTCCGCTAATCTACGACAAAGAGCAGACATTTACGGTCGAAACCTGGATTGACCGAGATTTTTACCCTTACCTTCGTATGGCGAACGGAACCTCGAAACCGATCGTGCAGATTCGGGCAGCGCTGCGAAGAAGCAAGTTCAAAAAATCGGACTTTGCTGGTCCCTTTCGCGGTCCCGGCATTCGCGTTACCCAGTACAAGATCGAAGGCCCGTTCTATGAACAATGGCCGACCGAGTCGATGAAGACCACGTTGTTGTCGGACAAGATGCCCGATCTGACCAGTGCCACGGCACGTGAATATCTGCTGGGGCGGTTCGCCATCCGAGCCTTTCGGCGACGCGTCACTCGAGAAGGGATTGGGCTCTGGTTCGATTACTTGAATAAGCAATACAAACAATCTCGCGATTGGAACGATGCGGTCGTCAAGACGATGACCGCGATGATGGCATCGACCGATTTTCTGTACCTGTTCGAAGAACAAGGCGAACTGAGCGATTTCCCGCTGGCAAGTCGGCTTTCGTATTTCTTCTGGAGCACGATGCCAGACCAGGAATTGTTTAGTGTCGCCAATTCGGGCAAGTTGACCGAACCAGCAACCCTGAGGGCTCAGGTATTGCGGCTGATGCAAGACCCGCGAGCCGATCGGTTCTGCGAGAGTTTTGCCGATCAGTGGCTGGCACTGGATGAACTTGGAACGATGCCGCCCGATAACAAAACAAGGGAGTTTCGGATCTATGGCGAGAGCATGGAGCAGGCGATGCGTGAGGAAACGCGACTGTTCTTTCGCCATGTCTATGAAGAGAATCGGAGCGTCGCCGACTTTATCGATTCGGATTATTCCTTCATCAACAACAAACTTGCCGAACTGTACGGACTGCCCAAACAAAGTGATGGCAAGTTAACGCTGACCCAACTTCCCGCGTCTTCAAAACGTGGCGGGCTTTTGACTCAGGGAAGCGTGTTGACGCTGACGTCCAACGGAGTCGAAACGTCGCCCGTGGTTCGTGGGGTTTGGGTGCTCGATCACTTTTTGGGCACGCCTCCGCCACCACCGCCCGAAGAAGTGCCTGCAATCGTGCCCGATCTCACCGGCGCCACGACGGTCCGTCAGATGTTAGAAAAACATCGCAACGACAAAGCCTGTATGCAGTGCCACAAGCGAATCGATCCACTCGGTTTCGCGTTAGAAGCGTACGACCCCATCGGACGCTATCGCACCAACTACACTAAACGGCAAAAGGTCAGCACCGACGGTACCTTTAGCGGCCAGGCGTTTCGCGACATCGATGGCTTGAAGAAAATTCTGGCCGCTGATCTGCGACCCTTCGCCCGCAATTTGATCATCCGTATCGCCGAATATGCCAAGGGCCGCGAACTGGTCGCCGCCGACTACCCCATCGTTGAATCGATCGTTCAGCAGACGCAAAAAAACAATTTCCAACTGAAAGAAATCGTTTACCGGATCGCGACTAGCGAATTGATGACGCAGCGCTGACCAAGTTCGCACCCCCCAATCGCCCGTTTTCAGCTTGAATCTCGAGATCGACCACGACGTCGCAAATTGACAGCAGTTTGTCGCAATACCTTATTGATTCGCCCTCGAGCCTCAAGCACAGTGGCCTGATTCGATTGTAGGCTTCCTTATTAGCCAGGGCATTCGCAGACAAACCGGCCTGAAACGTAGCGACGGATGACGGCGGCGGTCAAACAGTCGTTTTACAATGCAAACGCCTATTGATTCCCATTGTCCGTCCCCCCCACCCACCGCACTGGCTTCGAAGCTCTAAACAGGATAGCACTTTGAATAAAACAATCACGACCATGGTCCTCTGCCTGATGGTGGTTTGGAACGGTACGGATGCGTCGGCAATTGAACCGAATTCGCCTACCAAACCGAACATCGTGTTCATCCTTTGCGATGACCTTGGTTATGGCGATGTGCAATGCTTGAATCCAGAGCATGGAAAGATCGCGACGCCCTCGGTCGACAAATTGGCTGCCGAAGGAATGATTTTCACCGACGCCCATTCTGGATCCTCCGTCTGCACGCCAACACGTTATGGATTGATGACGGGGCGTTACAGTTGGCGAACCAAACTGCAAAATGGCGTGGTTCAAGGGTTCTCGCCCAATCTGATCGCCGAAGATCGACCGACGGTGGCCAGCTTTTTAAAGTCACAGGGATACCACACCGGCATCATTGGCAAGTGGCATTTGAACTTTCAATATGTCGATCCCGACACCGGCACCGAACTCAACAAGAAAACAGTAAAGAAGGGGTTGGCGCCGGTCGGCAGCAAGATCCCCGACGGTCCGATCCATCGCGGATTTGACTACTTTCATGGGTTCCATCACGCTCGGGATATGAAATGCGTGATCGAAAATGACGAAGTCATCGAGCTCGACGAAGAGATCAACATGCTGCCGCGGCTGACCCGCAAAGCGGTCCAGTACATCGACGACCGTGCAAACGACGCAAACGAATCGCCGTTCTTTCTGTACGTGCCGTTTGGTTCTCCGCATACTCCGATTGTTCCTACATCACAGTGGCAAGGTCGAAGCGGACTCGGTGCGTATGCGGATTTTGTGATGCAGACCGATGCGGCAGTCGGAGAAATCACCAGCGCACTTCAGCGGAACGGTCTCAGCGATAACACACTTGTCATCTTCAGCAGTGACAATGGATGCTCCAAAGCGGCCGACATTCCTCAGCTCGCCAAACAGGGGCACCTTGTCAGTGCCGGTTATCGAGGTTCGAAAGCTGATTTGTGGGATGGCGGACATCGTGTTCCGTTTATCGTGCGGTGGCCGGGCAAAGTGGCTGCGGGCTCAAGGTGTGATCAAACAATCTGTCTGACTGATTTGTTTGCCACACTTTCGGATTTGACGGGGCAATCACTACCCGAGGGCAGTGCCGAAGACAGCGTTAGCTTTCTGCCAGCCCTAAGCGGCGAACCGATTGATTCAACGCGTGCTGGCGTGATTCATCACTCGATCAGTGGCCACTTCGGATATCGGCAGGGAAAATGGAAGCTACTGTTGGCAAAGGCGTCGGGGGGCTGGAGTTCTCCGACTGAAAAACAAGCCGCCAAAGGTAGCCCGATCGCTCAGCTGTATGACATGCAAAACGATCCCGCCGAAGATACGAACTTGTACGAAACGCATCCCGAAGTGGCGGAACGTTTGCTCGCCCAACTCGAGGCGGATGTCACACGAGGACGCAGCACCGCGGGATCCGAATCAAAAAATGATGTCGATACGATCAAACTATGGAAGAGCGGAAAATAGAGCGACATGCACCGAAACGAGATCCATAACCAAGGTAAAATGATGAAAACTTCTCTCGCGCTCGGTCTGCTGATAGCCGTCTTGGTGCCCAGCACCGCGATCGCCGAGCTTCAATTAGGTTCGCTGTTTACCGACCACATGGTGCTACAACGCGACGCACCGGTTCCCGTCTGGGGAACTGCAGATCCGGGGGCCACCGTCACCGTGAAATTTGCCGGTCAGGAAAAAACAGCCAACGTCCAAACCGATGGCAAGTGGATGATCCAACTTGATCCGCTTTCCGCTTCGTTCGAACCGCAAACGATGACCGCCACGTCGAATTTGAATTCGACAATCGAGAACCAGCAATGCGCCGACGTCCTTGTCGGCGAAGTTTGGATTTGTTCGGGACAATCCAACATGCAGTTTGGTGTCGATGCGGTGCCCGAAGTCAAGGCGTTGATTCCACAGACAAAAAACATTCGCAACTTTACGGTCAAACGCAGCGTCGCGTTGACCGAGCAAGAGCGTTGCGAAGGCCAGTGGGTCGATCGCTATCCTGATAGTGCGGTTGCGTTTGGCTTTGCTCATTTTCTGCAAGCGTCCGCGGACACTCCGGTTGGCATCATCTTGTCGTGCTGGGGAAGCACGTCGATCGAAGCATGGATGCCCCGCGACATGACCGAAACCGTGCCCCATTTCAAAGTCATGATGGAAGAGTTTGACGCCAACACCGAAGCACAAGCGGAAATCAACGCTATTCTCAGTGGCCCTCAACCTTGGAGCGGCAAGGAGGATATCTTTTTGCGTCGGCAATCCAACATCATCTACAACGCGATGATGCATCCGCTTGCGCCTTATGCGTGTCGTGGTTTGGTGTGGTACCAAGGCGAACGCAACACGCAGTCGATGCACGGGATGGTCAAAGAGCCTTGGTTTTCCCGCAACTCAGGCATGCGTATTTATGGCGATGTGCTGAAGCAATGGATGCAGCGGTATCGCCAGCAATGGAACCAGGATGATTTGCACTTCTTAGTCGTGATGTTGCCCGGATACGGAAACGTTTTGAAAACGTCGCCCAACGTACCTCGTGATAACCCGGCGGCACACTCGTGGGCCTGGATGCGGGAATCGCAACTCAAGGCTCTCGAACTGCCGCATACCTCGGTTGCAAACACCATCGACTTAGGCGACATCAAGAACGTGCATCCGAAAGACAAGCTGCCGATTGGGCGGCGATTAGCGCTGCTCGCAGCGCGTGACACGCTCGGGCAGAAGGTCGAAGCTCAAGGC
The DNA here is from genome assembly GCF_039545035.1 of Novipirellula caenicola. NCBI lineage: Bacteria > Pseudomonadati > Planctomycetota > Planctomycetia > Pirellulales > Pirellulaceae > Novipirellula > Novipirellula caenicola. Next base: position 487,794 of record NZ_BAABRO010000005.1, on the reverse strand, counting down.
CCCGTCTTTCAAAAAGTCGAGACCCAAGACAACTCGCTAGTCGTCCATTTCGAACATGCCGAGGGTCTAAAGACAACGGATGGTTCCCCGCCAAAGGCGTTTTGGTTGGCCGATGATGATCAGAAGTGGGTTCGAGCCGACGCAATGATCCAAGGCCAGAGCGTGGTTTTGCAGTCCGCTGAATTGGCAAAGCCGTTGTATGTTCGCTACGCCTTTGTCGGAAAGCCAGACGTGAATCTTGTTAACGACGCCAATCTACCGGCCCTTCCGTTTCGCACCGACCGGTTTGAACCCTAAGAAAGTGTCTGCAAATCCTTCCATCGGATCCCGACCAAGCACTCCCTCGATCGCATACAGAAGAAAATCATCATGTTTGTACAGCGCACATCGCACTTTTTGATGTTTGGGTTGGTCGTTAGTCTGATGGCCACACAGCCAGCGTTTGCCAAAGAGCCACCGCCCAACATCATTATCTTCTATGTAGATGACCTCGGATGGCAGGATGTGCAGCTTAATGACGTGGATGATCCGTGTCCCTACGAGACGCCAAACATCGTGAAGTTAGCCAAGGCAGGGATGAATTTTACCGAAGGCTATTCACCCGCCCCGTCCTGTTCTCCCTCACGCGCCGGGATCATCACAGGGCAACATCCCGCAAAAATTCGGCTCACCCATGTTGATCTAGGAGTGATCCGAAAAGGAAGCAAGACGGATCGCGTGGTCGCTCCCTATCTGGAAAAACCGCTGGACCGAGATCTGCTTACATTGGCAGATGCGATGAAAGCGAATGGCTACCGCACCGGGCATTCGGGGAAATGGCACGTCGGGCTGACCGCGGCAAGCTATGGTTTCGACACCGTCAATCAAGACCGAGGGCCGCATCGCAGTGTGCCGGATCGGACCAAGGATTTCGCGACCTCCGATGATCCTAAATTTCCGCTCAGCAAAGAGAAATACCCGCCGGTGAGCAAGAAGAAACCCGAGGGCATCTCGTATCCGTACGACGAGGTCACCGGTTCGGCCATCGAGTTCATGGCACAGAGCAACGATGAGCCATTCTTTCTCAACCTCTGTCACTGGATGGTCCATTGGCCGGTGATGACCCGCAACGGCGAGTTGCTGGAATATTACTGTGACAAGATGGGACAACCCTTTCCGCCCAAGCGTGGCGCGATGACGCTGCCGGGACAGCAAAACCCGTACTTTGCTTCGATGGTCACTAGCGTCGACTGGAGCCTCGGACGGATCGTCGATTTTCTTCAGAAGACCGATGACCCTCGCAGCCCAGACAAGAAGCTGATCGACACCACTTACATCTTCTTTACCTCTGATAACGGTGGCGCAGAGAAAAAGGGCAAGGAGGTGATCTCGGACAACGCGCCGCTGAAATATGGAAAAACGCATGCCGAAGAAGGAGGCGTTCGTGTGCCGATGGTGATCGCGGGACCAGGCATCGAACCGGGCAGCCGCTTTGATGGACTGGTGAACCAGCTCGACTTTTTCCCCACCATCTTGGAATTGACCGATTCCGAAATCTCGCCCGATGATTTTGCCGAACTCAGTGGTTTGGATATCTCAGCCGTGTTGAGCGGGGCGAGTCGGCAGATCGTCGATGCCAACGGGAAAGAACGTGATCATCTGTTTTGGCACTACCCGCATGGTGGCGACTCGATGAAGTCCGCGATTCGTAGTGGTGACTTCAAACTCTACAAACGATACCAGACGGACGATTACGAACTGTATCGGCTCTATAAGGACGGTAAACGCAACGATTACGAAGAGGCCAATGACTTGGCACAAAATCCCGAGTTCGCTTCGGTAGTCGAGCGTCTTGGAAAGATGCTTGAGGCCGAGCTAGTGGCCAACGATGCGGAACTGCCTTACCTCAATCCGAACTACGCCGACAAAAAAACGCCGGTCGCCGATCTGGGCAAAGCTACCTATGAGTCAGCGGCACGAGAGGCAAGGCTCAGCATCAAGCCCAATGGTCCAGCGGTCAAAGAAGCCTATGTGATCTACTGCGAGGATCCAGAGGTCACGAAGACGAAAACCAGAAGGCCCCCGGCAGACATTCCGGAAACCCGTCCGGTGCTTCCCGGAATGAAGGCCCCTGCGACGATCAGCACCGATGGCTCCACTGTTAATGCGACCATTCCAAAGGAGATCGCGGCTTGGCGATTCCAGATCATCGACCAGAATGGTTACCTGCAGTACAGCGATGTCGTGATGGCCAATTGAGTCAATGAAACAGTGACCTGATTGAACAGCGACTTGCCAAACAGTGCACCGGCGAAATTCACCCGCTTTCGAATTGAGTGGGCCTGTTGACTACCGCATCGAATGCAGACACATGTGCAAACCGAACTGCACGACATGTTCAAGATCGTCCCTGAAGCCAAAAACCTTTCCGGCAGCCAAGCTGGTTTTCGGGATCCGGTCGAGGCTTAAAAAAACACTCGTAAACTTTACTACAACGACGAACGGATCAATGAACAAGACCTCACTCTACCTATGCGTCGTGATCAGCATTGCGGCCTGTCCCGTGCTGGCTGCGGATGCACCTAGCAAGGGCAAACCAAACAAGTTCAGCTACAGCGAATCGGCACAGGTGCAACCGCTGAATCAGGCTCCGAAACAGCCATTGTCCTTGTGGTACAACCAGCCGGCCACTTATTGGGAAGAAGCGTTGCCTGTGGGTAACGGCCGACTCGGAGCGATGGTCTACGGGGGAGTTTCGAAAGAGATCATCCAGCTGAACGAAGATTCGATCTGGGCAGGCCCGCCGATCCCCGTGGTGAAAGAGAACGTCCGCAGTACGATCGATGAGGTGCGGCAGCTGTTGTTTGCAGGGAATTACACCGAAGCTCAGAAAAAGCAGCAGGCGATTTTGGCTGGTCGCATCTCTCCGAGAAGCTACCAGACGATGGGGGAACTGCGGTTCGATTTCGGTCCTGTCGCGAAAGCGACCGCGTATCGTAGATCGCTGGATCTGGACACCGCGATTGCAACGACTCGGTACACAGCCGGCGGCGTCAACTATACCCGGGAAGTTTATTCAAGCCCGGTCGACGATGTTATCGCCATCAAGATCGCAGCCGACAAACCGGGCGCGGTCTCGTTTCGTGCGGAGATCGAGCGGGCGGGGACCTTTGCGACCAAAGCAAACGGAAACGACACCGTGATCGCCACCGGGCAAGCTGCGCACGGAAACAAACACTTGGGTGTCAAGTTTGCCACGGTCTATAAGGTCGTTGCGGAAAACGGATCCACCCAAGCGGACGACAATCGCTTGACCGTTGAAAATGTGGACTCGGCCGTCATCTACATCACCGCAGCAACGGATTACAACCGCGACGATACAGACCATCCCTTCACTCATGACTTGGTGGAAATCTGCGACCGCACCGTCGCTGCGGCGAAGCAAAAGGGATACGAGCAAATCAAGGCGGACACCTCCGCTGCACACCAAAAGCTTTTCCGCCGAGTTGAGCTGAAGCTTGGAACTCCATCGACCGAACCGACCCTTGTTAGATTGCAGGGGTATCAAAACGGAACAATCGATCCCGACTTGGAAGCACTTTACTTTCAATACGGCAGATACCTGCTGATCTCATCCTCGCGGCCCGGTTGCTTGCCGGCCAATCTGCAGGGACTCTGGTGCAAAGACATGGCCGCACCCTGGAACAGTGATTATCACATCAACATCAATTTCCAGATGAACTACTGGCTCGCCGAAACGACGAATCTTTCGGAATGTCATCTTCCCTTCATGGCCTACATTGAACGTCTGGTCCCCTCGGGCCAACAGACCGCCAAAGACTTGTATAGTTGCCGAGGTTTTCTAGCGGGGCATGGGTCGGATGTTTGGCATGGCACCGTCCCGTTCGGAAACGTTCAGTACGGACAGTGGGTGGTCGGCGGTGCATGGACGACCCAGCACTTCATGGAACATTACCGGTTCACCGGGGATCGAGAATTCCTGAAAAATCGGGCCTATCCGGTTTTGAAACAATCATCGCTGTTTTTTCTGGATTGGTTGGTCGAAGACCCAAAAACCGGCAAATTGGTTTCCGGACCAAGCACATCGCCTGAGAACAAATTCATCGACCCAAAAACCAACGCTCGATGCAACTTGACGATGGGTCCGGCGATGGATCAGCAGATTATTTGGGACGTGTTCACCAACACGCTCGAGTCAGCGAAAATCCTAGGCATCGAGGACGATTTTACTCGCGACGTTCGGTCCGCACTCGATCAGCTTGCCCTACCGCAAATCGGATCCGACGGGCGATTGATGGAATGGACCGAGGAATTTCAGGAACATGATCCTGGGCACCGTCACATATCGCATCTGTTTGGTCTGTATCCCGGACGCCAATACAACATTGACGACAACCCCGAAATGGTGGCCGCCGCTCGCGAAACGATTGATCATCGGCTCGCCAACGGAGGTGGTCACACCGGTTGGAGCCGAGCTTGGATCATCAATTTCTGGGCACGGTTTTTGGACGCGGAAAAAGCACACAACAACCTTGCACGGTTGCTTGAAAAATCGACTCATCACAACCTTTTTGACAAACACCCGCCTTTCCAAATCGATGGTAATTTTGGTGGCGCGGCCGCAATGGCGGAGATGCTGTTGCAATCTCATGCAGGCCATATCGATCTGCTTCCTGCACTTCCCAAAGCATGGGCCGATGGATCGGTAAAGGGGCTTTGTGCCCGCGGCGGATTTGAGATCGACATGCAGTGGAGCCACGGTGTTTTGACGTCAGCAACGCTGCGATCGAAACTCGGTAATCCCTGCACCATTCGCTATGGCGATAAAACGAAGACGCTGAACACCGAAAAGAACGAAACCTATGATCTAAAATCGCTTCTGGAATCTACTTCGGAAAAAGTGCATTAAACGAATCGGTACTTTTTGATCTAAGATCACAGAACCTGTTGATGTGTTATTGGTTTGGAAGTCTTCTTAAAGAAAAACAATGAAAAGAATTCGATTGCTATTTGCGGGGCAGTGTCTTGCAGTCACAACCACAAGGCGATACTTGCAGGGTACCGCAGCAACCAAAACCTGGGCTTCGCTGCTGTATGCAGCCCTTTTAATGGCGACAACGGTTGTTGCAACGGGTCAGGACTTGGCGAGCGACTTGGCGAGCAAGGAGGAACTGTATACCGGGCAAGAATTTTCAAAGGCATTTGCTAATCCCGAGGATGATCCGGATCTGCCCAACGTCCTGCTGATCGGTGACTCGATATCGATCGGGTATACCATCGATGTTCGCAAGCGTTTGGCAGGCAAAGCGGATGTGTTCCGGATCCCTAGCAACGGAAAATACGCCGCGTTCGGGTGTGAAAACCTCGATCAGTGGCTGGGACAACGGAAGTGGGATGTCATCCATTTCAATTGGGGATTGTGGGATATTTGCTACCGGAATCCGCAATCCAAAACTCAGGGGCATCGAGACAAAGTCAATGGAACCTTGACCGCCACCCCGGATCAATATCGTCAGAATCTGCAGCAGGCGGTGGCTCGTTTGAAACAAACCGATGCGACGTTGATTTGGTGTGCAACCACGCCGGTCCCAGAATTAGAGGCGGGACGAAAGGTCGGCGATGAGATCAAATATAATTTGATTGCCGAATCCATCATGAAGAAGAATGGAATCCGGATCAACGATTTGCATACTCATGCCTTGCAAAAATTGCCTGAGATCCAGAAACAACCCGGCGATGTCCACTTTACGCCTGCGGGATATGCGTTTTTAGCAGAGAAAGTCGCTCTCGACATCGCTTCGGCGCTATCAGACCAAAATAGCAGCGCAAAGAAATAGACTGCCCCGTATGGCATTTTGAGAACGACATACCGCCGAGCGACTGGAGAGAAAGGCGTCACGCATCCGCCAAGTGCTGTGACAACCGAAGTGGTGTTTGATTTGTTCGCCCAAGCATCATGGGGATTGAAACCTTCCCACAGCGACAAACGCGGTTAAGCTAAGAAGCAATGTCATTGCCCCAATATTCAATTCGAACTTCTTTGAAAATCATGATTTCAATCTCGCGAACGATAAAACCAAACCTTGGCGTTGTTGCAATTGCTTTTGTCGGTGCATGGGCCTCATGCTGCTGCGGCGACAATCCTCCGCGAAATGCAAAATCGCCAACCCCTGTGAATCGCTCGGGTGAAACCGGATTTGTGCACCCCGGGATCGCACACAGTGCCGCACGGATTGAATTTGTCAAAACCAAGATTGCCGCCGGCGAACAACCCTGGGCGGGTGAGTGGAAACGACTGCAGGAGTCGAGTATCGCCAGCCTGGATTACCAACCAAACCCAAGGGCTCATGTCGAGCGAGGTCCAAGCAACAATCCTAATATCGGTTCGTCGGAATTTTCCAATGATGCCGCGGCCGCCTATACGCAGTCGCTACGTTGGGTGCTGTCTGGCGACCCGCGGCATGCCCGTAAAGCAGCCGAAATCATTGATGCTTGGTCCTCGACACTTAAGACGATCACGAATCACGACGCCAGGTTGCTGGTCGGCATGGAAGGGCATCTGTTCTGTAACGCCGCCGAGTTGCTGCGACACACCTGGGATGGATGGTCCGAAGCGAAACAGGAACAATTTCGCAAGATGGCTCGCAACGTATGGTATCCAATCATCAAAGACTTTTATCCAACGGCCAACGGCAATTGGGACGCGTCGATGTTACAAACGATGATTGCGATGGGCGTATTCCTAGACGATCGCGAGATGTTTGATCGGGCAGTGAACTATTTCCTTGACGGCGAAGGCAACGGTGCGATTGGAAATTATTTCAATGACTTTGGTGAGTGCCAGGAATCGGGACGCGATCAAGCCCATACCCAAATGGGATTAGAGTTTCTCGCCAATACCTGCGAGACGGCTTGGAATCAAGGCATCGACTTGTACGCCGCAAAGGACAATCGCTTGTTACTCGGATTCGAATACACCGCGAAATACAACCTAGGATTTGACGTTCGCTATGAACCGTTTCGCAGTGTCGAGGGACGCTACCACTACAAGCAAATCTCAGAAGACCGAGGGCGACTGCGTCCGATGTATGAACGAGTTTACAACCACTATTACCACCGCAAAGGTTTGCCAGCGGAATTCACTCAGCAAGCGGTGATGAAGATCCGCGAAGGCGATCGCGATGGCTCTCGTTCACGCGGTCGCCGCAACCGCAATCGTCGCAACAATCGCGAAGGGGGTTTCAGCTCGTTGCGATGGGACACGTTGATGTTTGCAAGCGAATAAGCGCACAACGCCTTCGATCCCATCATGTTTTCTTGCAAACGGCGTCTTAAAGTGGGGACGCCGGCGGATTCGAGCGATACCATGCAAAGTACTTCGGTAAAATGAGCTTGTGGTAAGGCCGAAATGAGATGCGGCGTCTCGCCAAGGCCAGGAAAATGACGCAAATCATTAACTGCATGTCGTAGATACGTCTCGAATGAACCGATCTGGCGAATGATAATGCATCGCATGTAACGCCCTCCTTCCACCCGCCATGATGCTTGCTGCGCGTCACCGGTGCTCGTCCCACACGGCGAGATCGAAAGTCGCTACCGTCGCCGCTTTCGGCCTCAGCGAATAAGTCAATCGACTCCGGCTTGTTCGACAAAGGTCCAATCAATTGCGGCCCCACCGATTGCAGCAACAACGACTTGACGAAAGAAGCAAAAATGAAACTTCTGAACCTAATTTTCGTGATTGGCGTTGGGTGCGTCCAATTGCTTGCGGCCAATACTGGGACCGGAGCTGATACTGACGCCAAGCCCAATGTCATCCTCGTCATGACCGATGATCAGGGCTACGGTGACCTCGGTTGCCACGGCAATCCCATTCTGAAGACGCCGAATATCGATCGTCTCTATTCCGAATCGATTCGTTTCACCGACTTCCACGTCAGTCCGTTCTGCACACCGACGCGGGCGGCGTTGATGACGGGTAACCATCCTGGTTACTCGGGCGCGTACCGCACGAGCTCGGGGCGTACGATGCTGCACCGTGACGAAAAAACGCTGGCGAATCTATTTGCCGAAAATGGATACGCTACCGGCATGGTTGGAAAGTGGCATCTCGGTGACAACGCTCCTCACCGGCCACAGGATCGCGGGTTTCAGGATGTCGTCTGGCATCGATGCGGCGGTGTGGGGCAGGCTTCGGATCACTGGGGCAACGACTACTTTGACGACATCTACGAACGCAATGGAAAGTTCGAGCCGTTCGAAGGCTATTGCACCGACGTTTGGTTTCGAGAAGGCATTCGATTTGTAGACGAGCACAAGGACCAACCGTTCTTTCTGTATCTCGCTTTGAACGCACCGCACGGACCCTATCGCGTTCCGCCTGAATGGGCCGAACCCTATAGTGGCAACAAATCGGTGGCCAACCCGAACTTCTACGGAATGATCGCCAATATCGATCACAACATGGGGATCTTGCGCAAACGGCTCAGTGAGCTGGGGCTAACCGAGAACACGATCCTGATTTTCATGACCGACAATGGGACCGCTGCCGGTGCGAAGTTCAAAGGCTTGGACTCGGAGGCAATCGTGGGCTACAACGCGGAGATGCGAGGCAAGAAGTCATCAGTATACGACGGTGGTCATCGTGTGCCGTTCTTTATCCATTGGCCCGCCGGCGGGCTGAGCGGGGGCAAGGATATCGAAACACTCGCGGCCCACATTGATGTGTTGCCGACGCTAGCAGACCTTTGCGGTATTCCGGTGTCCGAAGATTACCGGCCCGACGGAGTCTCGCTGAAACCGCTGCTCAGCGTCGCTCAGCCAAGCAGCGTCGCTGATCCAGACAGCACTTCAAAGCCCGACGAACCGGATCATGGCTGGCCGCGAGATCATCACGTGGTGCAATTCCATGGCGGGGCCGGAGGCAGCAGGTTGCCTTCGGCGCCGTTTGAATATTCGGTAGTGATGACCGAGCGATGGCGATTGGTCAATTCCGACGGCCAAGCCCTGTATGACATCCAGGCCGACCCCACGCAACGAAACAATGTCGCTGGGGATCATCCCGAAGTGGTGGCGAAATTGCGTGAACTGTACCAACCGTTTTGGGACAAGGTTTCGCCAAGGTTGACGCCGGTTCGAATCGATGTCGGCAATCCAGCCGAGAACCCGACCGTCCTTTGCTCGCAGGATTGGTTCATGCCCACCGGAAACCCACCGTGGAACTTCGCTTCCATCCAAAAACTTCCCAAGGTCACCGGACCCTGGATGATCGAGGTGAAGCAGGCCGGCCGTTACCGAATCACGCTCCGACAGTTTCCCAAAGAAGCCAACAAAGTCGTGGTTGCTGAGCGAGCAAAAATCGAGATCGCCGGCAAAACCGCAGAACAACCCGTCTCCCCGCAGAGCCAGGGAGTGGTGTTTGAGCTGGAACTGCCAGCGGGTCCCACCGAATTGGTGACCTATCTGTATGACGCCAAGGGACGCGCGGGCGGAGCTTACTTTACCGAAGTCGAAGCGATTTGACCGATCTCAAGCCATTTTTGCAAAACTGCGTTGCTACCGTCGCAAGACGGTGAACGTCGAAGCGGGTAAGCAATACGAAGTCATCCAACATGCCACTTGCCTCTAATGAGAAACAGTCGACTCTCTTCACCCCTGCGATATTCGTGATGCTGGCGAAATCAGAAACCGTCGCAGGCTCTCGATATCAAACGCAGATCAATAAATAGTCGAAAGAGAAAAGGATAATGAAAACGGTACCATGTTTGGTCGCTCTTCTGATCGCGTTCGCGGCTCAGGCTCAAACGTTCGCTGAGTCATCGAGAAGCGAAATGGGAACGGTGATGGTGTCGCATTCCGACGTGACCGGGATTGGTGCAGAAGACGGTGTGATGCGTCGCGATCCGAGCGATGTCATCAAGGTCGACGAGCTGTACTATGTGTGGTATTCGAAGGGGCCAACCAAAAGCGGTTATGATGCAACGGTTTGGTATGCCACCTCGTCTGATGGCCACAACTGGACCGAAAAAGGGATGGCACTAGGGAAAGGGAAGCCTGGTTCGGGTTCTTGGGACGAGGCCAGTGTCTTTACTCCCAATATCCTTGTTGCGGAGGGAAAGTACTGGCTGTTTTACTCCGGCATCTCTACCGCTCCGAAAGTCATGCCGGACTCAAAAATTGGTATCGCGGTATCGGATTCTCCCGACGGCCCCTGGGAACGTCTGACCACCAACCCCGTATTGAAAAATGGCGACAACCCGGCGGACTTTGATAGCCATCTGGTTGACGATGCCTGCTTGATGGTGCGTGAGGGAAAATATTGGCTCTACTACAAGGGGCGGCAGTTGGGCAAAAAGCCTGCACATACTCAGATGGGGCTCGCCATTGCAGATCACCCACAAGGACCCTATGTGAAACATCCTGAAAATCCGGTGATCCCAGGGAACCATGCTGTATTGGCTTGGCCCCAGGGTACGGGCGTCGCAGCGATGATCGGGACCACCGGCCCCGAAGAGATCACGAACACGATTCAGTATGCGGCGGATGGCGTTCATTTTTCGAAAACGCACGATGTTGTTGACGGCCCCGTAGCGGGTGGATTTTATCGCCCCGAAGCGTTTACCAATCGCAGCGAAGGTGAGCTGCCCCAATGGGGGCTCGAAATCGGGACACAACACAAGCTGCCCTGTATCAGGCGTTTTGATTGCACGGTTAGCCCAAGTCCTGGGTCCGCCAACAACGAGTAAGAACATAACTAGTAAGTCGATAGCGATGAAATCAATGAAACGCTTCTTAACGGTGATTGCTTTTCTGCTGTTCTCCGGTGCCAGTGCAGCGTTGGCTTCGGACAGCAAACCCAACTTCGTGGTGATCTTTACCGACGACCAGGGCTACAGCGATCTCAGCTGTTTTGGCGGGCAACATGTTGACACGCCGAGGATTGACCAGATGGCGGCCGAGGGCGCACGGCTGACCAACTTCTACGTGGCTGCACCTGTCTGTACACCCTCGCGTGCTGCGTTGATGACGGGTTGCTATCCCAAACGAATCGATATGGCCACCGGCTCTAACTTTGGGGTGTTGCTTGCCGCAGACACCAAGGGGCTGAACCCTGAAGAGATAACCATTGCCGAAGTGCTGAAGACGGCGGGGTACAAAACGGGGATGTTCGGCAAGTGGCACCTTGGCGACCAGCCCGCCTTCCTCCCGACCCGGCAGGGCTTTGACGAGTTCTTCGGACTTCCCTACAGCCATGACATCCACCCGTTCCATACCAATCAGAAGAAGCACAATTTCCCGCCACTGCCGTTGCTCGATGGCGAGACGGTGATTGAAACCGACCCGGACGCCGACTACCTGACACGGCGAATCACACAGCGGGCGGTAAGCTTCATTGAAGCCAACAAGGACACCCCGTTTTTGGTTTACATCCCACACCCCATCCCCCATCGGCCGATTCACGCTTCGCCTCCCTTCATGAAATCGGTTCCTGAGCCGCTCAAGGCGAAACTCGCTCGGGAAGAGCCGAACAACACGATCGACTACAAAACGCGGGATCAGATTTATTCGTCTGCGATCAGCGAAATCGATTGGTCGGTCGGACAGATTCTTGACGCCCTCAAACAGAACGGCATCGACGACAACACGCTGGTGATCTTTACATCCGACAATGGCCCGTCGATCGGCAAGGCGACCCCGCTGAAAGGCAAAAAAGGGTCGACGTTCGAGGGCGGAATGCGAGAGCCGACCGTGATCCGATGGCCAGGAAAAATACCGGCGGGTGTTGATAATCATGAAATCATGACCACCATGGATCTACTGCCGACCTTCGCCAAATTGGCCGGTGCTGAAGTTCCAAGTGACCGAGTGATCGATGGCAAGGATATCTGGCCGACACTGGCTGAAAGCGGAAAATCTCCTCACGAGGCGTTCTTTTACCATCAGGGGGACACGCTTGTTGCAGTACGTTCTGGCCAATGGAAACTGCATTTAGGCAAGTCAAGTGGGAAGCGTGCTGCATCGCCGGTGCTTTTCAATTTACAGCAGGACATCGGAGAAACCACGGATGTAGCGAAGGCGAATCCAGACGTCGTCGCGCGGCTGCGTGCACACATGGTCGCGTTTGAAAAAGAGCTCTCTCAAAACAACCGTCCGGCCGGTTTTGTGGAGAATCCAAAAGCATTGTCAGAGCGTTGAATCATGAGTGGTTTCGTTCCAAAACACATCCCTTCGCTGCTGCCGGGTTTGCCCCGCACGGCACGGCAACTGAAAGCTAGACCTTTGAACCAGACGATGCCTGACCGAGCGACGTCATCCTGAAACGCGACCTAGAAAAATCAGAAATCAATCCTCCCGAGATTATCAAGAATGAATTGCCGATTGAGTTTCCTTTGCCTGCTGTTCCTCGGATCGGCTCTGTCGCTGGCGGCTGCCGAGACGCCGCCCAACGTCGTCTTCATTTTTGCGGATGATCTCGGCTATGGCGATCTTAGTTGCTATGGCGCGACCAAGGTGCAGACGCCAAACATCGATCAACTTGCCAACGAAGGACGAAGGTTTTCGGATGCCCATTCCGCATCCGCAGTCTGCACGCCATCGCGTTACGCCTTGTTGACCGGCGAGTATCCGCTGCGGGCCAATGGCGGCAAAGGAGTCTGGGGACCGCTTCCAGCCAGCTCGGGTTTGATCATCGATACCGAGACGTTAACGATCGGCAAAGTATTCAAAAACAAGGGCTACGCAACGGCTGCTCTGGGAAAATGGCACCTGGGATTCGGCAAGGGACAAAACGATTGGACCGTTCCGCTGCGTCCCGGTCCGCAAGACCTCGGTTTCGACTATTACTGGGGTGTTCCGCTAGTCAACAGCGGCAGTCCGTTTGTCTATGTCGAGAATGATACGATCGTAGGGTACGATCCATCCGACCCTTTGATTCCCGGCGGCAAACCACCGACACCGACGCCTACCTTTCCCAAGGAAGCCTCGGTCAAGCAACCCAACAAGTTTGGTGGAGCAAAAAAGGCACATGCGATTTACGACGATGAAAAAACCGGGACCTTGTTGACCGAGAAGGCGGTCAATTGGATCAGCGAGAACAAGGACAATCCGTTCTTCCTCTACTTCTCGACGACGAACATCCATCACCCCTTCACGCCGGCTCCGAGGTTCAAAGGAACAAGTCAAGCTGGATTGTATGGAGACTATATCCACGAGCTCGATTGGATGGTGGGCGAGATCATGCGATCCCTCGAGGAAAATGGTTTGAGCGAAAATACGCTGGTCATTTTCACCAGCGACAACGGAGGCATGCTCAACTTCGGTGGGCGGATTGCCATGGAAGCTGGGCACAAGATCAATGGAGAGTTGCTTGGGTTCAAGTTCGGTGTGTGGGAGGGCGGACATCGGGTTCCGTTCATCGCCCGCTGGCCCGGCAAGATCGCGGCCAACAGCGAGTCCGATCAACTGATTTGCAACGTTGATATGTTCGCCACCTTTGTTTCGCTCACAGGACAGGACCCCAATTTGTTGCTGGACAAAGACAGCGTCAATGTCCTGCCCGCGTTGCTCGAATCCCCAGCAGAGTCTCTGCGTTCGGATTTAGTCCTGGCACCCAGAAACGAAAAACTTCTGTCGCTCCGCCAAGGCAAGTGGATGTATATCCCCGGCAAAGGGAGTGGTGGTTTTTCTGGTTCCAAGCCCAACCAACACGCCTGGGGTGGCCCTCCCGCCGCCGCTTTTGCCGGCAGCGAAAATAGCGACATTGTCAACGGCAAGATCAAAAAGAATGCGCCCGCTGCCCAGCTCTATGATCTAGAAGCCGATGTTCGTCAAACCAAAAACCTTTACCGTGAATACCCCGAAGTTGTCAGTGAGATGGAAGCACGATTGAGTCGTTATCGACAGCATTAGCCGGTTTGGGCAACGCGGTGAAGCATTTTTTCCAACAGGTTTCGCACCAATCGATCGTAGCCGAGGCCGTCGAGACTTTCGCTTGATTGACGTATTGCCCTCCGAAACTCTTCACGGCCTGTTGATTTAAATGAAATGTAGATCGCATGAATGAGCCGTTGGCCGTAAGGCCTCGGGTGATGCGCCGGACCCGGCCGCTGACGCGTCGCGGCTCAATAAATCAACAAGCCGCGAGTTCCGCTACAAAATGCTTCACAGCGGCGATTGTGTACTAAATCAGCTCACTTGAGCCTCTCACGATATAGAAAGCGATTGAACAATATGAAAACCAGAATACTGCTAGTTCTAACCTGCCTATCGATGCTGGCGGCGACCGCGGATGCACAACATGTCTTGTTCTACGATGCGCCCGTATTGCCCGGAGCGAAGACCATCGCTGGCAAAGGCGAGAAGGATTTTATCCAGCGAGCATTGCCGCTGGGGAACGGGCGACTCGGAGCCATGTTCAGTGGCGGAATCGATCGCGAGCTGATCGCGACCAACGAGATCACGTTGTGGGCCAACGCAAACCGAGGACTCGATGAAGTCACCCAATCGGGAACGCGACTGGGTGCAGGAGCCCATCTGGAAACGGTGCGACAGGCTTACCGGGACGGAAAGTATGGGACGAAAAAGGGCAGCATGGAACAGATGGCCGACCAGTACCTAATCAGTCCCCAGAAATTAGGTAACTACTCGACCTTTACCGAGGTTCAGATTAGCACCGGTCACGATCCGAAAAACGTAACGGACTATCGCCGCGAATTGGATCTAAAAACTGCGATTGGGAAAGTCAGCTACGACATCGGTGAAGCAAGTTACACACGCGAATACTTTTGCAGTTATCCGCACGATGCCATGGTCATGCGTTTGACAGCCCACAACGCGACGCTTGATTTGACGATCTCGACATCAACTCGACATCAAACAAAATCACTCAAAGCCGACGGAAGCACATCGACATTGATTGGTGAAGTCAAACTCGCCAACGACAAGAGTTATTTTTCACAACACATTCACGTGGAAGCCGATGGCGGTAAGGTGACCGCAACGAACGGTGGCAGTTTGCAAGTGTCCGGTGCAAAAGCCGTCAACCTGTATCTTGCCGGCTATACCGATTACCTGCCTGTTTACCCGACTTTCAAAGGCCGTGACTATGAACAAGACGGCTTAGCGACTTTGGATCGCATTAAGCAAGCGGGTTATCAAGCGGTTAAGACGGCGCACATCGCCGATTACCAGTCGCAGGAACAGCGTATGTCGCTGCAGCTGGACTACGAACCATCAGGTTTGACGACTGACCAATTGGTCAAACGCGGCGGCAGTGTCGAGCTTGAGAATCTATACTTCAACTTCGGTCGCTATTTGCAGTTGGGTTGCTCTCGCTCGGCGCCAGTGCCCTCGAATTTGCAGGGATTGTGGAATCCGCACACCAAACCGCAATGGAACTCGGATTATCACTTTGACATCAATTTGGCAATGAATTACTGGTTGCCCGACCCGGCAAATTTGCCAGACTGTTTTTCGCCTTACGTGGACTACATGAAAGTCATTGCCCGCTCGGGTGCTCACACCGCGAGAGAAACCTATGGTGTCAACAAAGGTTGGACCGCTGGCGTGAACGGTAATGTCTATGGGCTAACCGCACCGATCAACGACGGTCGCCGGGTACAGCAGTCCGGAGCTTGGCTGTCACAGAATCTGTTCGATCATTATGCCTTTAATCAGGATCGGGAATACCTGGAAGAGATCTATCCGATCATCAAGGGAGCGGCAGAGTTCTACGTCGAGTTTCTTGCTCCTTGGAAGGACGGCACGCTGGTCGTCTATCCGACTTGGTCGCCAGAGAATTTCTACCTGCCACAAATCGGTGGGAAACTGAACAAACAGTGCTACGGTGCAGCATGGGACCAACAACTCGTTTTGAATTTGTTCACGGACTGTATCGAAGCGAGTGAGAAACTGGAGATCGATTCAGAGTTTCGTGACCAATTAAAAGCGATGATTCCGAAGTTATGTCCGCAAAAAATTGGTCAGCACGGACAACTGCAAGAGTGGCCGGAAGATTGGGACATCCCCACCAACACCCATCGTCATATCTCGCACTTGATCGCGTTACACCCTGGTCGAGACATTTCACCGCTGACGACCCCCGCGATGGTCGACGCAGCACTGGTGACGATGAAACATCGTGGTGATGAATCCACCGGATGGAGCACGGCGTGGAAGACCTGCTTCTGGGCACGGCTGCACAATGGCGACAAGTCTCATCAATTCTACCGCTACCTGACATCCAAACGAGCGTATCCGAATCTATTCGACTTTCATCCACCGTTTCAGATCGACGGAAATTTTGGCGGTCCGGCCGGAGTTTGCGAGATGCTTTTGCAAAGCCATCTGCGAAGCATCGACAATGGCGCTAGTGACATTTCCGATGCCGTGTTTGTGGCCTATCAAAGCGATCCTCAATCACCCAATCACTTTGTTCCGATCAGTCCACCGAAAGCGTTGGCCACGGCGCCATACATCCTGCACTTGTTACCCGCTCTTCCCTCGGCTTGGCCCAATGGCAACGTCAGCGGGTTAAGGGCACGAGGCGGTTTGGAGGTGGATATTCAGTGGCAAAGCGGCAATCTGGTTGCGGCCACGATTCGAGCCACCGAAAACACCACCTTCCGCGTTTATGCCCAAGGTAAACTGAGTGAAGTGTATTCGTTAGCGAAAGGTCAACACAAAACATTGACTTGGTAATTTGCCGCCACACACCAGCGTCATGCCGTAGACCCTTCGCAAACGGACGGCAATTGCGGCCATCTTGTTTAGTTGTTCTCCCCGACACGTCGAAACCAATTTGATGGAATGCTGGCTCGGTTCGATCGATTCCCCATCCTCCAACACAAATCCCAGTTGAACCTATGAAAAACCTACTCGTTGCGATGCTGCTTGCAGCCTTTGTGATTCCCTCGGTTGCGTGGGCCCAGCGTGATCCCATCCAGACGTCGTCACGCGTGGGCGCCGAGGATCGGCCGCCGAACTTCGTGATCATTTTCGCGGATGACTTGGGCTATGGAGACCTCGGCTGTTTCGGATCGACGACGATCAAGACGCCCAATCTCGACAGGATGGCGGCCGAAGGGATGCGGATGACTCAATTTTACGCTCAAACCGTTTGCGGGCCTTCGCGAGCCGCCCTGATGACCGGGTGTTATCCGCTACGCGTTGCGATCAATCAAAACAAAGTCGAGGTTCATCCAGAACTTCACAGCGATGAAATCACGATCGCGGAAGTGCTGAAGCCAGTCGGCTACACCTCTGCCGCATTTGGCAAATGGGATTTGGCAGGGCACCACGGCGAGCGGTACGTCCGCTCGCTGCTACCACTGCATCAAGGTTTTGATGAATTCTTTGGGACGTCGACCAGCAACGATTCCAAGGTCGACCTCTTCCGCGGCGACGAAGTGATCGAAAAGCGGACCGATATGCGGCTGTTGACACAGCGTTACACCGACGAAGCGATCGACTTTATCCAGCGAAGCAAGGATCGACCGTTCTTTGTCTATCTGGCGCACACGATGCCACACGTGAAGTTGGCGGTTTCAGACGCCTTCAAAGGAAAGTCCGATGGCGGTTTGTACGGTGACGTGGTCGAAGAGATTGACGCCAACGTCGGACGGCTGTTGGAAACACTCAAAACTGAAGGACTCGACGACGACACCTACGTCGTTTTCACCAGCGACAATGGGCCCTGGTATCTCGGTCGCAGCAAAGGGCATCTGAATAGGATTGGCAAAGATGCGGCGTCGCATGGCGGATCCGCGGCTCCGCTTCGCGGCGCGAAAACCTCCACTTGGGAAGGCGGACTGCGTGTTCCTTGTATTTTTCGTGCCCCCGGTAGGATCCCCGCAAGTACAACGTGCGATGAAATTGCATCGACGATGGACCTGTTGCCAACCTTCGCCCGGCTGGCCGGAACCACCGCTCCGACCGATCGGGTGATCGATGGGCATGACATCCGCGATCTGATTCATGGAGTTGCCGGCGCCAAAAGTCCTACCGACGCGTTTTTCTATTACCGCCGTACGCGACTAGAGGCGGTTCGATCGGGGAAATGGAAACTGCATCGAGCTTTTCCTGCGGATCCGCAGTGGTCTCATTACAGCAAGGCGGAAGACGCGATTGACATCACTCGACCGATGTTGTTTGACCTCGAAGCGGACATTGCCGAGACCAAGGATGTGGCTGATCAGCATCCCGAAGTTGTCGCAGAGCTAATGAAACTGATCGAGCAAGCACGCACGGACATCGGCGACCATGATCGAATCGGCGAGAACGCTCGGTTTTTTGATCCGCAACCTCGCCGGCCGGACATCAACAAATCCGCCGCTCGTAAACGCAACCAAAAATAAACATCGAGATATCCATCTTTTCAGGACAACATCAAATGACATCCGACCGTGGCACAATTCTGCACACAATCACGACAGCACAATGGCTTAGGGCGCTGATGGCCATCCTGCTTGCTTTTGTTTCCGGAGGCATTGCATCGTGCCAGGAAACTCAGGCGACGAAGTACGATGGCAGTTGGGAATCGCTGCAAAAGATGCCGGTGCCAGCGTGGTTTGATGATGGCAAGATTGGCATCTTCATTCACTGGGGACCGTACAGTGTGATCGGTTACAAGAAGGGCGGTCGCGGCTATGCCGAACATGTACCGAAGCTGCTCTACGATGACTCGCAGCACTATTATCCGTACATGGACCAGCGATGGGGAGCGCATCCGCCCGAGTTCGGTTACAAAGACATCATCCCGGAATTCAAAGCCGAGAACTGGGATCCTGACGCGTGGGCAAAATTGTTCGCCGACGTTGGTGCGAAGTACGTTGTGCTGACGGCTGAACATCATGATGGCTGGGCCAACTGGGATTCTGACCTGACGCCTTGGAACGCGGTCGATAAGGGGCCAAAACGAGACTTGGTCGGCGACCTTGGCAAGGCCGTGCGGAAGCAAGGACTCAAGTACGCGCCGTCGTATCACCGAGAACGTCATACCGGTTTCTTTGCGAAAGAGAAATATGTGGTTCACAGTGAGCCGCAACCGGATATTGCCGAAGAGATCAAGCGAGTTCCCGAGGCCGCCTCGCTGTACGGACCGTTCAGCTACGACAAAGCGTTTGTCGATGACTATGTCGCCCGTTGGAAAGAGATTCAAACGAAGTACCAACCCGACTTTCTGTGGTTGGACGATTTTCCGATCTACACCCGCGACGGCAATCAAGTGCGGGCCGGAAAGATGAAGCCAGAGATCCAATACATGGACGATTCTCTCCGCGGCATGATCACCGACTTCATGAATGATGGTGCCGCGCGTGGACAGGCTGTCTACGTCAACAATAAAGGTGCGAACCGCAATTGGCCTGATGGTGTTGGTTGTTTGGAAAAGGACAATCTGAAACTGAAGGTGATTGGACCGAAATGGCAGAGCTGCACGACGTTTGGAACGTCATTCGGCTATCTCGAAGGCGACAAGTACAAGACCATCGAAAGCGTGATCCACGAGATGGTGGAAGTCATCAGCCGCAATGGAAATTTCCTGATCAACATTGGCCCCAGGGCAGACGGAACGATTGTTCCCGAGCAGTTAGAGCGATTGCATGCGATGGGCGATTGGCTGCGGATCAATGGCGATGCGATTTATGGATCTCGTTATTGGAAACAGAGTGACCAGACGGATGAGCATCTTGTCTTTACCACCAAAGGCAAGAATCTGTATGCGATCAAGATGACCGAGCCACAAAAACCTTTTACGATCACCGGCACGAAAGGGTGGAACGCAAATCAGGTAACGTCGGTTCGGCTGCTCGGTTCCGACGCAAAGACAACTTGGGAAATGACGCCGCAAGGATTGCAAATCACTCCGCCGAAAAATCTCGGCCGCAGCAAGTATGCATGGACCTTTGAAATCGTTACGGATCGCGAGCAGCACGTCCCCAATGTGATTCAGCATGATGCATCCGAGGCTTTGAAAGGCACGAAAAAGGTCGACCTGGATGGGCATGACACTTCGCAGCGTGCCGTTCCGATGGGACCGGCTCATCCCGCAATGAAACCATTCGTACTGCCGGGATCGACCGTAGTGATTGAAACCGCATCGAGTGCCGATGGCTTTCAAAAGCTGGTGCCGTCGCTGGCATCAGGCAGGAAGGTCACGGCGAATCCGGCAACCCGCAACGATCCGCTGAAGTCGCTGACGGACGGAAAACTGGCTGCGGGAATCGGGCCGGTGTTCGGAAATGGGGTTCGTGGCGGAGCCTATAAAATGGACTTGGGCTCGGCACAATCCGTTTCGGCGATCACCAGTTGGTCGCACAATTGGAAAGGGATCCGCGGTGCTCAAAAGATCGTCCTTTACGGCAGCGACGCGGCGACCGATCCGGGGTGGGATCTGACCCGCTTTACCCCACTTGGCGTCATTGATACGACCGGCGAGGCAAAGGCGAAGTTCACGGCGGCATCGTTGCGAGCATCGGCGGGACAGTCGCTTGGTCAATTCCGCTGGATTGTCTGGGCTGTGTCACCAGTGACCGATACGGGTGGCGGCGAGAACACCGCCTTCCAAGAGCTTGCGGTCGACGTTCTCGAATCGAAGGATTCTGCTGCCTCCGATAAGCCTAATTTCTTGTTCATCGTTGCCGATGACCAAGCCCCGTTTGATCTCAAAATCTACGATCCCGCTTCGGCGCTAGAGACCCCGGTGATTGACCGTTTGGCCGCCGAGGGTTTGGTGATCGATGGAGCCCATCAAATGGGAGCCTGGTGTGGCGGCGTGTGCACTCCATCGCGACATATGATCATGTCCGGCCGCACGCTTTGGCATGTTCCGGATAAACCAAAACAAGGTCGGAATCCGCTTGAGGCGGATCCAAATCATGTGCCACTGGATCTTGCGGACCATACCATGGCGGCGGTCTTCAACGCGGCGGGGTACGACACGATGCGAACCTGCAAGAAGGGAAATAGTTACGCTGCTGCGAATGCGAAGTTCACGGTGGTTCATGATGCCACCAAGCGAGGCGGCACGGATGAGTCCGGCAGCGCGTGGCACGCAAAACAGGTGCTCAACTATCTCGACGGGCGCGAGGCCTCAAACGACCAAGACCCGTTTTTAATCTATTTCGGTTTTTCACATCCCCACGATACGCGAGACGGAAAGCCTGAGTTGTTAGCCAAATACGGCGCGGTGAATCATCGGGACAAAAACAGTCTTCCAGCGGCCGATCCAAAGCAGCCGAAGCTTCCCAAAAACTATCTCACGAAACACCCGTTCAACAATACAGACCTGAAAGTGCGCGACGAGGTGAACGTCAGCGGGGTCTGGAGCAACCGTGATGAACGCACCATTCGCAACGAGCTGGGCCGCGAGTTTGCTTGTAGCGAAAATATCGACATCCAGATCGGTGCCGTGTTAGAAAAGCTCAAGCAGATGGGCGAACTCGAAAACACCTACATCTTCTATACGTCGGACCACGGAATGGCGATCGGCCGGCACGGACTGCAGGGCAAACAGAACCTCTACGAGCACACCTTCCGTGTCCCCTACATCGTCAAAGGTCCCGGCATCAAACCAGGGTCTCGCGCTGTGGGGAATATCTACCATCTCGACGCGCTCGCGACCTTGTGCGACCTCGCTGGGATTGAAACGCCAAAGACGAGCGAAGGCATTAGCTTTAAACCGGTTCTCGAAGGCAAGCAGGACACGGTTCGCGATGTGCTTTATGGAGCGTACTGCGGTGGTGCAAAACCCGGGATGCGTTGTGTCAAGAAAGGCGATTGGAAACTGATCCGCTATGAATCGACCCAAGACGGCGTCAGCGAAACCCAGCTTTTCAATTTGGCCGAGAACCCCGACGAACTATTGCCCCAGCACCACGATCCGAAGCTGATCGCGTTAACGCAGTACACACCGAATCCGCAGCAAACCAATCTTGCGAGTGATCCGGCCTATGCCGAGAAGCTCGAGGAAATGGAGCAGATTCTGCTGGACCAGATGCGCAAACACTTTGATCCGTATCGTTTCTCCGATCAGCCAGAGGATGGACTGAATACAACATACATTTCCAATTCGCCAGCACACCAGAATAAGTAAGATGCAGAGATTGACATCTGGACGGGGCAGTTGAATCAACCACAACCGAAACGTCAGCGGACTCCGCACGCTGTCGCCATACCGAGGTAACGAAATGAAGACAATGATCGTATTCGTGGGACTTGTACTATTCTGCAATCGGTGTCTCGTCGCTGATGACTTCACGCCGGATCGCGTCGTGACTTACAAGACCGTTGGCGACGTGGAGCTGAAACTACATGTCTTCGAACCCAAGGGACATCAGACGAGTGACAAGGCTCCTGCCATTGTTTTCTTCTTCGGCGGTGGCTGGGCCGGCGGAGATCCCAAACAGTTTTTCCAACAAGCGAGATCGCTTGCCGACGACGGCATGGTCGCCTTCTCGGCCGATTATCGCGTCAAGAGCCGCAACAAAACGACGCCATTTGAATCGGTCAAAGATGCGAAGTCGGCGGTGCGTTGGATTCGCAGTCACGCGTCCGAACTTGGAATCGATCCCGAGAAGATTGTAGCCTCGGGCGGTTCGGCGGGTGGACACATCGCCGCTTGCACCGGAGTGATTCAAGGCGAAGAGGAGGCAGGCGAAGATCTAACGGTCAGCTCGCGTCCCAACGCGATGATCCTGTACAATCCCGTATTGGACACCACCGCCAAAGGTTATGGGCTATCCAAAGTCGGCGAAACGCGCCAAACCGACATCTCGCCGTGTCATCATGTCAGACCTGGGATCGTGCCAACGCTGCTGTTGCACGGCACGGCGGATACGACGGTCCCGTTTGAGAACGCGGAACGCTTCGCGCGATTGATGGACGCTGCCGGTAACCAATGTCAGCTCGAGGCTTTTAAAGGCCAGAACCACGGATTCTTCAATTCGCCTTTTTTCCGTCCTAAAACCAAAGACACCAGCGTCTACGAACAAGTGATGCAAAATACCCGTGCATTCCTGGTTGCACAGGGCTATTTGGACGATTCGACGTCCTCGAAATCGAAACAAAAGTAGAGTCTCTGAAAAACCCACACTGCGAGTGGCTCGTGTTGGCGACCGCGACCTTGCGGATGCACATGATGGCTGCAGTCATGTTGGGCTGAGATTAAACTGCCAATGGCGTGCTTATCCCTTCCCAGTTCTTTCGGCCAACTAAAGGACGTTCGCTTCATACCGACACGGACAACCTGTAGTGGTGGA
Organism: Novipirellula caenicola; assembly: GCF_039545035.1. NCBI lineage: Bacteria > Pseudomonadati > Planctomycetota > Planctomycetia > Pirellulales > Pirellulaceae > Novipirellula > Novipirellula caenicola. The sequence continues at coordinate 464,539 of NZ_BAABRO010000005.1, read as the reverse complement.
CCCGCCCCAAAACCATATCGCTTCCCACAATCGAGTTAACATGAGTCTACGCATATTTTTACCACTGCTGTCGGCCTTCGGGCTTTCGATTCTTCCATCGTCCGCGGATGAACCCGATCGCACCGTTGATTCCGAACGACCCAATGTTGTTGTCTTTGTGGCGGACGACATGGGGTGGGGTGATTCGGGAACCTATGGACACGAGTTAATCAAAACGCCCAACTTGGACAAATTGGCGGCACGCGGTGTCAAACTAACCCAGTGCTATTCTGCCTGCGCAGTTTGTTCTCCGTCTCGATCCGCGATCCTGACGGGACGTCATCCCTATCGCAACGGTGTTTGGCGACACTTGTCGGGCAATCACAAAGCGCATCTACGTGAGAGCGAGATTACCTATCCAAAACTGCTCAAATCGATCGGTTACGAAACCTGCCACGTCGGAAAATGGCACCTCAATTCGCTGCCCCACTTCAATACCGCCGAGTACCCACAACCAGGCGACCACGGCTATGACCATTGGATGGCGACTCACAACAACGCTCATCCGAGTCACAAGAATCCAGATAACTTTGTTCGCAATGGAGAGCCCGTCGGAGAGCAGAAAGGCTATTCGGCGCAAATTGTGGCAGCAGAGGCGACGCGTTGGTTGAGCGAGAAACGCGACAAATCCAAACCGTTTGCCTTATCGGTGTGGGTACACGAACCACATTCGCCGATCGCAACGGATCCCAAATTCGAAGCCCTCTACGGTGATCATGAAAACCGGACTTACATGGGCAACATCACCCAGCTCGACGAAGCGGTCGGACAGGTGATGCAAACACTTGATGCCGAAGGCGTCGCCGACAACACGCTCTTTATCTTCACGTCGGACAATGGTCCTGTTGCTCGATTCGGAGGCACGACGGGCGGATTGCGTGGAGGTAAACGCAGTGACCACGAAGGTGGGATCCGCGTACCAGGAATCGTCTGCTGGCCCGGTCATCTCGCGGCTGGCACCACCAGTTCCATCCCGGTGGTGGGAACCGACATCTTCACCACCGTGCTTGCGATCACGGGCATTCCATTGCCAAAGGACCGCACCATTGACGGCGTCAACATGCTGCCTGCCTTGGCCGGAAAGCCTGTCGACCGACCGATCCCCCTGTTTTGGCGGACCCATGTCTCTCCACCGCAAGACCGTGTGGCAATGAGGATCGGAGATTGGAAGATCGTGGGCAATGACACACTGAGCAAATTCCAACTTTTCAACATCGAAAACGATTGGAAGGAAGAAAACGATCTCGCCGATGCAATGCCGGAAAAGACCGAGGCGATGAAGCAGCAACTGCTGACACTATGGAAACAGATCGAAGCGGAAGGCCCGAACGAGTGGTGGGAAGGAGAACGAAATAAGCCTGCCCGAGGAGGAACGCTGAACTATTGAATTTGGGCGTCGCGGATTTCCAACGGCATCATCCGTGTGTGAATCACGAGATCGATTTGCGAATACGCCGGAAGCCGTCTTTGATCTCGCCGCCGACCAATTTCATCGCATCCCATACGTCTTCACCCGTCTCTTCGACAGCGTCTTTGAGCGGTTCATAACGACGGTTCAGGTCGTCAAGCTTTTTACCCAATGCCTGCCACTCGCTCTTCGCCTCCTGCTTGCCAAGATGAATTTGTAACGCCAATTCGTCGCGTTCTTCTTTGAGGTCGTTGAGCATGTTGCGAATCAAACGCCGAGCGGAAACAGGCATTGGACCATTCCAGGACAATTAGGAGTTGTGAAAAAGCGGAACGCCACGAGCAAATCGGAAATTCAAGAGGCGGATCGTGAAGTGATCCAATTCCCCCGTGCCGTTCCGCGAAAGAATCGTCACCAAGATCACGCTTTGACGGCGATTTTCTTGGCTTGGGCTTCTTTTGACTTAGGCATGCTTACCGTCAACACTCCGTCCTTGTAGTGAGCGTCGACCTTGTCTTCATCGACCATCGACGTCGTGATAAATTGCAACTCATGTACCAAATTGCGAAGCACCGAAAGTGCCGGGAAACGGAGTATCGATTAGTGGATGGGATGATCTTCGCGAGCCAATTTGTCACATTCGCTGCGTTCGACTGTGCCGACGCGGTACAACCGCATTGCCACCTGCGGCGTTCGTCTGGAATGCGAAAACTTTGGGGTTGGCGTCGGACATTGAGGAAGATTTTTTGCTTCCGGCCTAGACTGTGGTCTCCTCTCCAGCGACGGAGGAGACTGCTGTTTTAGTGGCAAGCGAATAGGCCGGAGGCCGACACATGACCTGCCGTTGGCGTGAGCCAACGGTTTAGGGGCGAACTGGCGCCGTAAGGCCAATGCCATCTACTTTCGCACTAACCGAGTAGTTTTTGTAGCGGAGCGGCGAGGGCGACCGAGCAAGTGGACGCCTGCTGCAAGCTCAGTTGCGCGGTCGGCCCTCACCCGAACGAGGCCTAAAGGGCCCGTTCGACCTTTCCCAGCTTCGCCGGAAGAGGTGACTCACACATGCTGCCCTGTCGCCGTCAGTGGTGCAGGCATCATGGTAGACATATGAAACACTACGGTAAGCGGATGCGGTCGCGTTCGACCTCTTGGCTCCACGCTTGGAGCGCCTCGTTCATCCGTGCGGTTCGAGCGGGATACTGCGCCGAAACATCATTCGATTCGGTAGGATCCGATGACAGCTGATACAGTGCAGGCGGCATTGTTGAATCGGCTTTTGGAATACCTCGAGTCACATAGGGACGGACCAGTTTCCAGTCGCCTTCACGCATCGCGGCGTTATGCGAGTAGAGGGGATCCTTGCGATTCCATTGCCAAAAACGCGATTGCGGCAACGTCTCGGTCCCAGGCTGTCGTCGTAAAATCCCCGCGAAACTTCTACCGTCAAGCTTCAAGTGATCCGGAATCTCTAACTGGCAAAGCTCCATTAGCGTTGGTAACACGTCGACGAAATGGACCACCTCATCTCGTTCGCTTGGATCCAACTGAGCGGGCCAGCGAATCATCATCGGAACGCGAATGCCTCCTTCGTACACGGTGTACTTCGTGCCGCGTAGCTGTGCATTGAATCGCGAACTCACAAGCGGATCGGGACCATTGTCGCTAGCAAAGATCACGATTGTGTTCTCACGAAGCTTTAACCGGTCCAATTCGCCAAGCAGATTGCCAATGCCTTCGTCCATGATTTCGATCATCGCATAGACGGTCGCGGTCTCACGATCGAATCCCTTCTTCAGATACGGCTCAATGCGATCTTCCGGAGCCCCAAGCGGTCGATGCGGCGCGTAGTGGGCGAGATGAAGAAAGAACGGATGTTGTTGGTGACGGCGTACGAACGCCACCGCGCGGTTGGACAGATCATTCGTCAAATATTGCTTGGACTCGGCGTGGAGCTTGTCTTGAATGAGCAGCTTGTAATCGAAGTAACTCGGCACATGGGTGTGATCGACAAAGCCTTCGAACTCATCAAAACCTCTTGCCAAAGGTTGGTATTCGGCTCCGTCACCGCAATGCCATTTGCCAATCAGCCCAGTGACATAGCCGTGGTCTTGGAACAGATTCGCCAGCGTGGTTTCGTCCTTTCGCAGCCGCGTCAACTGCGGATAACGCTGTTGATTCAGTGTCACCACTCCCGTCCGATGCGGATACCGGCCAGTGAACAAACTGGCTCGAGCCGGCGCGCATACGGGCGCTGCCGAGTAAGCGTGTTCGAACCACACACTCTGTTGTTTCAACTGATCCAAGTGAGGCGTGCGATTGCGATTCCCATTGCGACTGGCGAGATCGCCCATCCCCATGTCATCGGCGAGGATCAAAATCACATTGGGCTTGGCCGCTTGCGAACCGTTTGTGTTTCGATCCACCGCTGATAGCGAGCCAGTGTTGCAAATACACAGAAGCGGCAAAATTAGGAGGCTATAGAGCAGCTTGATATCCCGTGGCATGATCTGATTCGTTGGCATAGGAGAGAGCTTCATTTTTCCGTATCCGACATCGTAGCGTTGGTCGTTTCACACACCAATAAAAAAATGGCAGCGGGACGAAGGTCCCACTACCATTTCGAAAATCTGCGACAAGCGATTCCGATTGTTGCGACCGCGACCAGATAACAAAAATTTGCTATCCGGCCGACCACGTCGATCAGATGCCTTCTTCGCCCTCAACGTATTCTTCGGTCTCCTTGTACGCTTCGTCCTCTTCGAGACCAGCATCCTCCACACCGGGATTGGTGGCCGTCGAGCCACATCCGGTCAGCGGCATGCAAAGACATCCGGCGAACAATAGAAACGCAGCAGTTTTCAGCAAAGCGGAAATATTCATGGAGCAATTGAAATGGAGTGAATGAGAAAAAGAAACACGGACAGGTTCCCCGGCCACCGCGACGCGGCGGCCGGGCACATCAGAAATTTGAGCATCCTGTCGTTGATTAAACGACGGCGGATGCATCCGACAGCGAAATTCTTAAAGCGATTCCACATCAATGACTTCGCCTTCGCCAATCCCACCCACGGCACGCCAGGTGAGAAAGTCAACGGATTCAGTGACGAATTTGACCGAACCGTCCCCCATCAACGACTGCACTCCACCGCTATGCAATGACCGCGTGGCGTACATATTGCGGTCACTGTTGGCACCGCAATCCCATAGTTTCGAGTTGGGGACCATCAACGTATTGAACGAAACCTCATTGGGCGAATAGCCTCTCAACCAAGTCATACCACGAGCACGTCCCGAATTGGTATCCGCACTGCCGGTCATCGGACAACCATTATCGGTCGCGGTCGCAATCAAATCACCTACCGCCCCCGTCGTCTGGGCTTCGTAAGACCGTGTGCCCCTCATCGTTGAATTGATGTTCATACGAGGATGTCCGATGATGCCTTCAGAAACGGCCACGGTGTTGGACAACCCATCAAGCACGTCGCGGAATTTACGATAGCGAGCCTTGATGGTGGAGCTGGTGGCATGCGAGCGGATTCCATCGAAAAATCCAAGCCCTTCATTGTTCCAACGCAACCGGCTATCCGGTCCAACACTGGCGAAATAGTTCATCGGAGCATACGCTTGGTGTGATGGTGACCCCGAATGTCGTGCCGTGGTCGAGTCGTACCAGATACTTGCACCAGTACCAGGATCGGTCGGACAACGGAACGCTTCCACGACGGTGGGCGCCACGATGTCAAAGGTGTCGTTGGGACGCCAAGTACCGGAATACCAATTGTGCAGCGAATAGTCGATGTTCTCGTACAACCCTGGCTGCTCGATGAACGGCAGCAGTCGAGAGGACCAACTAAAGTTCTGAGTATTCCAATTGTTGACGACGCCTGGATTGATATTGTCGTGCCGGTCACGCAGCGGCGGCACCGCCTTGTACGTGCTGTGGTAATTGTGGATCGCGAGCCCAATCTGTTTCAGATTGTTCGAACACTGCATCCGCCGAGCTGCCTCGCGAGCCGCTTGAACCGCGGGCAATAACAAGCCCACTAATACGCCGATGATCGCGATTACGACCAACAATTCGACAAGGGTGAAACCAAGTCTTTTTTTAGTCATCACTGCAAAGTCCCCTCAGAAACGGAAAACAAAAACGAAAAGATGGACAGAGCCGGAAAAGAGCACAAAACGTAGGATAAGAGTGGTTCTCGCCCCCTAAATTGACTCTGTGTCATCCGGTTCTACCCAATCCAGCACTCCGATGCAACAAATTCCGGGGGGGGACTCTTGCTTTTTTCCATCTTTTTGTTCCGCCACAAACCGCGTTGCTCTATAGAAAACGCGATTAACTCTATAGAAACAACACACCTGTTCCGGCCCTTTGTGTTGTTTACGCCGACTGTAAAAAAACTCACTTCAAGGGGTGCACGACCCCCTCTTGTGCGAGTCCGCACGGAATTTCCCTCACCGAATCCAATGATCGGTAAAACGAAGCCCCGGAGCGAAATCGGTCATGGGCATATGGCAGGACAGACAGGCGGAATCGGCCGGTTGCTGCGAACACGTCACGGCCTCCGTGATCGGGTGGGATGGCGAGCCTGAATCCTGCTGCGTCGACGTGTGGCAATCTCGACAAATGGCCTCAAAAAATTCAGGCTCGGTCCGCGATGGCAAATGCGGATCGTGACAGGTGATGCAGTCCAGCCTCGGATAACGCCCGACATTCTCCGCCGCGTTGGCGACTTGGAAACAACGACTCATCGCCAACCCGACCGGAGCAAATCGAATCAAATGGGTTTGATCGACCGAAATCTCATACGACTTCATCTCATCTGCTCGCCGGTGACACTCCCCGCAGCGGTTGATGGATTCAAGCGGCGTTAGTTTGCTCCATCCTTGCAGCAAGGGAAGACTCCCACCGGACCGGGCATGCTCGGCTGCTCCGAAATGACAGCGGCTGCAATCCAAATTCGCAATCATACAGTCCTCGTCGGGCAGCGTGACGCTAGCCGATCCTTTCGCTGTGCCGGATGCTGAATCGGAGTCCATCCCCAACTCACAATGTTGCAGTCCGACAAAGTCGCTCTCAGCCGGCAACCGGCTGACGTGGCATCCGAAACAACGCCGCGTATCGGCCGCCGCTTGATAATTTCCCAACCGCAGTGGAGTGGAATTGACGGCCGATGCACCGGGCGTGGTACGCAATTGACCATCGGCAAAGGATGATACGTACAGCTGGGTCAGCCCTTTGAAATCGAGCGACACAGGCGTCAAGGCGTGGCGCCCCGATCCGAATACCCAATCCACGCGGCGTTGGTAATCCAGGTCGTTGCTTTTGAACCACAACTCGTCTTGTTCCACCGAAAACGAGAATTGGCGACCATCGATCTCGACGGACTGACCGGCAAACGCTGACAACATCGCCGGGTCGTTTCCCCGCCGCAGCGTACTGGAGTGCGGAGCGGTGGCAAAATCGGCGACAATCCCACTGTGGCATTCCGCACAAGTCTGTGACGCCACACGCGGCATCCCCGCTTCCAAACGGCTGACCGGACGCGGCGACGATCCGTACAACGTCACGACCAAGACCACGACGATGACGACGGCCAGCGCACTTACCATCGCGGCGGTCATGTTCAGCGGTTTCAAGCGAAATTTCCTAGCCATGTTTCAACGCTCAGGAGTCCTCATCCGAAGTGGTCTGCGACGGATGTAATTCGCCATTGCGAACTTCGACCAACCGTTTGACCTCCGCCGATACCTGATTGTCATCGAACCACTGCAGGTAGCGATCCGCCGTTTCGTGCTGTCCCGCCTCGATCGCGGCACAAAGTCCAGCATACATCAGTTGAGCGTGCTCGATGCCCGCGTCCGTTTGAAAGTCGGTTGCCACCATCAACGCTGCCGGGCCTCGCTGCAAATACCCAGCGACCCGATTGCGAAGTTCGGCAGCGATTCTGTTTTCCGGCGGTGCATCCCAGAGGGGACGTCGCGAAGGGTTCTTGGCTGCGAATTTCAGTTGCATCGGTGACACGTCCTGCTCGTCCGCCAAATTTTCGATCGCGGCAAAGTAGCGAAACCAACTAAGAACCCCTGCCGTAACGATCTCTGCTTCGGCGAGTTCCGTTTGACAACGCGTCATCGAATGTGCCAGTGGCGTTGACGTGGGAAAGGCTTGGCGAGCGACAAACAGCACCCGTAGCGCCGCATACCGCAGCCCCATCGCCCGAAACACTTCGGCTTGGCGGTATGCTTGATCCACATCGACGATCACCGGAATGATTCCCCAACGATCACGGTCGAAAAGTGAACCGGTCGAGTTTGGAAACGAATATTGCCAGTTCTGAAACTCGACGATCTCGCGACTGGTAAGCGTGTCGATCATTTGACGTGCGTATGGCTCGTCGCCGGCGGCCGCATAAGGAATTGCGGGTGAATCGAGCGAAAGGGGCTTCCAAATTGACGGTTCTAATCCGCGAATCAACTCGGTATCGCGATTTGAAACGACCAACAACGTGGTCTCACGATGCTCAAGGGGCACCCAATATCCGCCTCGCGATCCGTCGCTACGCCAATAGCTCATCAGCCGCTGCTGACGCAGATCATCGATGATTTGTTGATGCGTGGAAAAGCGGCCTGCGATCACCGCTCGCGGCGCCACATCCTGTAACCGAAGCCCCGCAGCGGCGTCTGCGCCCGAAAGTTCGTTGATCTGGGGAAGCTCCCATGCCAACATCCCGCCGCTTCGCGTGTCGTCGGCAAACGCCGTTCCATAAGGATGCGTTGACGCGAGTGCCCTTCGCAACATCCGGCTATCCAGCAACGCATCGATTCCCCACCCCAACGTGGGAAGCCACCCGCTGAATAACAGCATCATCGCGAGAACGATCGGCACCGCCAACGCACCCATCCGTTTTCGCCGCGCGTGATCCACGTCAAGGATCGTCCATCGACCACGACGGTGCCAAGACCACAGCACGTCAAATGCCATCCATGTCGTGGCGAGGGCAACGTTGTGTAGCGAGGTCCACGCCAACCACTGCATCCATGCAAAACAAAACAGTCCGCGTGGCAGACGAGCTCGAGCGATGGTTTGGTTCGCGATCCAGATGGCGGTGATCAAGAAAAAGACGATCGCTTCCTGATTTTGCACTGCGGCGATCAGCGGCTGCCAAGCCGTATCGGCAAGCAATGCCGGATGGTTCCGCCACGCCGGTACGATCGCCGAAAGTGAATCGGACCAAGCGAACACGCCGCGAGGATTGATGCAACCGCCGGCCAACATCAAGCCAGCCAGGATCCAGTTTTTGCGGCGGTGTGGATCGGCCACCAAGGAAGCGCCCACACTGAACGTGACCCACGCGATCAGACCCGCCAGAATCGCGGGCGATAGGTTGCTCCAGATGACGAACAATCCCGCTGCGGTGACCATCGATGCGGCAGAACGGCGACGAGTGTTTCCGGCAACCTGCCCCTCGCTATCCTCGTCCGTTTTGCGATGCATCAACGCGACCAACACGGCCAGTGCAACGACGTCAAACATCGCAGGCATCAAATCAAAGCGTCCCGCCGGCGTGACCAACACCGCGGCCGTGACGATCCAGACCAGCGGATGAACGACACCGCCCGATCGCCGCAACGAAACCAGCCATGCCAAACCACCGGCGACCATCAGCACCCGAAACAACATCAACCCGTGGCCGCCAGCGAATTGATAGACGACATAGGCCGGCAATCCGCCCAGCCAATCCGCTTCGGCCAACGTTTCCTGCGTCAACAGCGATCGACTGGGCGCGATCTCGCCGCTGGCAACTTGTCGTCCACGCGCGAGTTGCCACCACAAATCGTCGGCAGCCAATGGCTGAAACGCCAACACTGCGGCCAAACACGCTAACGCCAACCATTGCCAACCAAATTCCAACCCGGCTGCACGTTCAGCATGGGACGAAGTTTTCGCAGCGGCTGAATCGCGAGCGGGAATCGGTTTGGCTTTGGCAACTTTGGAACGCATCAGGACCTAGCGGCGCTATGGCAGGTAATCGGATTGGCGAAGCAGGTAGGGCGCGACACGTGCCATCATCTGCGGGCTGCCCTCGTAAGCCTGCCAACTGTGCGTTTTGCCAACGCTGCGGCTGACGTTCATCAATTGCACCTTGTCGCGTTCGGCTCCCAAACAAGACGTAGCCATGCCAACCGCGCCAAGTGCCGGTGGCCCCCCGCGACCATTCAGCCGTGGATACCAGTGCAGTACCGAATCCGATGGATTGTACGCGATCAACATGTGTTCGACCTGCGTCAACGCTCGGCCATGATGTCGATGTGGCAACAACCAATCCGAATCCAATGCCGACGCAAACAAAGCCACTCGCACTGTGGGTCCGATGTACGTTCCGCTCGGTGGCAATTGGTAACCTGCAATCGTGCCACCGGCACGAAAATGCAGTGCCGCGGTAATCAAGCGAGGACCATAACTGCTGCCAAACAAACTGACGGGAACTCGTGGATCAATCTGGTCCAATAACCACGCCAAATAGTAACCGTGCATTTCGCTTCGCTGGGCTTTGATCTGAGCATCGGGTCGCGGTCGCACTCCGATTCGATCGCTTGGCCACGAAATCATCACAAGACGGAAATGACCGTTTGCCGATGGCGCGGATTGCTGCAGTTGACAATAGATCGCCTTGGCTCGCCCCCAAGCCTCTTCGGCACTGACTCGATTCTCGTGCACATAGATACACAGTGGCAGCGGATCGCCATTGACGCACTCAAAAAAGTTCGCCGAGGTCGACGATTGCCAACCGACGCCCACGTCACTCGACCAGAATTTGATTCGGTCGGTTTGACTCAGCGACGGCGAACAGCTCGAAGCCGCCCGTGTACTGACCAACCAAATTCGGCTCGAGCCCCATTCATCGGCCCGGCTGGCGTTGACCAGCGCGGCCGATCCGAGCAGCATGGTCACGATCAACGCGATGCAAAATCGCCGTGACGGAAAATGCGAAAGCGGTCGAATCAAGGTTTGCAAGTTCATGGTGTACGTTGGGGTGGCTTTGTGGGATGGTCAATATGGCATTCTCCCTGCCTGAATTCATTGGCGAGAGGCATTCCCGACCTCTGCACAATATAGCTGACTTTCAAGGAGGGCAACGTCGGTAGCGGATCCCAGGTCAAACGAAGCTATTCGGGTTGCGGCGTGCGGATTCTCGACACTTCCAATTGTTGGCCCCCTTGCGTATGCGTCGCCCCGCTAACGGATCCATCATCGTCGACTTTAAACTCGATGCTGGCCTGGACGACTTGCCAATGAAACGTGGTTTCGTTTTCAGGCAGAATCGGAAATTCAGGTTGGCTGCCGAGTTTCGCCAATAAACGGTCGCCTTCGCGGCGGATCGTCATCGTCGCGGGTCCATAATCGTACAGTCCGACGTAGCGATCAAGCGTCTCGGTGGAAAGTTTGACCACCACGTGATCGGGCAACCGATCGACATTCATGGTGTGACCGTTCTGAGTGTGTTTACCGCCGGTGCAACGTCCTTCGGCGTCGACTTGAAATGCCAGCGACGCATCGACGATTTTCCAGAAGAATTCGGTTTCACTGCTCGGGAATATTTCCGCTTTGCCTTGACCCGTCAATTGGGCAAACAGCCGCCCCTCTTCGAGCGTCACCACCAAAATCGCGGCTCCATAGTCGTAGCGGCCCACATAACGCGAAAGGATCTCGGGGGTGACCTTGGTGTCGACCTGATGCACCACAGGCGGCTCCATTTCGGCATCCAAAAACATTTCGGCGATCTTGCTGGTGACCGCTGCCGGATTCATTTCGGGAATTGACGGAGACGCGTTGTGCAGCGTAACGATGGTCAGATTTTGATCCGGGTAGCGGATCAAACTGCTGACAAATCCATTAAGACCTCCGTTGTGCCCGATGGTCTGCAGCCCTCGATGTTTGCCGATCAACCAACCGTATCCATAATCATTCTGGTAGGGCGTGAATGCCTTTTCTTGCAACTCAGGCGTTAGCACTCGCCCACCGAACAATGCTTCATTCCACAGCATCAAATCGTCGACGGTCGAATACATCGCGCCCGCACCGCCAACTTGCGACATGTGCCAATTCAGTGCCGGTTTAAATGTGTCGTCTTCGAGCGAGTAGCCATGGGCCTCAAGGTCGAGATTCAAATCAGGCGAGTGAATGCCGGTGTCGTTCATCCCCAAAGGCCGGAAGAAGACTTCCTGCAAATAGTCACCAAACGATTTGCCGGATACCTGAGCGACGATGTGCCCCAGCAGGAAATAGGCGGAATTGTTGTAGTGATATTTTTTTCCTGGTTCAAAAGACAACGGCAGCTCTTGGAACGAAGCGATTACCTCCGCTTCGGTCGCCGGGCTCGTGACTCGCTGCCAAAATTCCTGTGTTTCCGTAAAGCTAGGGATGCCCGAGGTGTGAGTGAGCAGGTGGTGAATCGTGATTTCATCACCGCGTGGGAACGACGGCAAGAATTGATCGAGCGTATCATCGAGCGCCATTTTGTTTTCAGCCACCAAACGCAGAATCGCTGCGGCGGTGAATTGTTTGGTGATCGAGCCAATTCGAAATTTTGTCTTTGCAGTGGCCGCTATCGAATCTTCGAGGTTCGCCAACCCGATGGTGCGGCGATAGAGCACCCGGCCGTCACGGGCGACAAGCAACGACAGTGCAGGAAGCTTTGATGCATCGACGCCAGCGAGCAGTTGATCCAGCTTCTGTGAGGGCGTTTCGGAATCGGGTATCGCGCCAGCGGTCGATTCGGTATCCGCCGCGGTGGCCGACTCTTGGGTCTGGCCCCAAGCCTCGGTCACGCCACCGACCAGCATGCCCAGCAGCAAGCACCAATACAGCGATCGAGCGTCACTGAAACGCAATTTGCAAAGGATTGTCATCAAAAAATTCCGGTCCGCACAGGAATGATAGAAAGCCAGAGAATTGGAAATGGGGTGAAGTGTGCCGATGAAACACCCCCGAATCACTTTCGTTTCCACGGGCCATTCTATCGCAGGAGCATCGTCGATGGGTCAAAGATTTTGCACCGGGAAACGCGATGAGACGCGGAATACCTGCTATTCTTGCAGACGGGCCATTGCAGATTGCAATTCAATCCGAAACATGAAAACCGAGACACCAAGCATGACGAAGGACACCCATCGCAAAGAGCAAACGGGGGTTTTGATTCTTGTCGTTGCTGGTTTCCTGCTGGTGTTGGTGCTCGTCGCCAGCGTGGCCTCCTTCGCGGCTTGGAAACTTTATCACAGCGTGTTTGTTGTCGCCGAGAATCCACCGCCATCAGCGGATCTTCCGCATCCAGAACATTCGATCGTCTCGGAGCCGCAGAACCATCACGATGCCGCGACCGAGACAAACGTGACGGTCATCCCGATGGCCGCCGAACAGGCAGCCGAATCGACAGCCAATCCGCAGCAGGAAATGGATGTTGAAAGTGATCGCAAAAACGAGCTTGATGACGACGGTTCTAGCTCCGCTGTGGCGCCGGTCCGGTTGATTGCGGATCTTCCACCGCTGGGACCTGAGGTTCCTAAAACACTCGGATCGACCAAATCGCCGATCAAGTACGCTTGGGAATCCATCGAGTCGTTAGTTTACGACTTTGACATCGAAGCTGAACTGGGATCGCGGAAAATCAAGTATCGAGGTCGCAATACGATCCAGACAACGGACAAGTCTTCCACAGAATTCAGCGCCGACGCTCAGACCAACCAAGGGACTGGCAGCGGATTTCTGATTCATCCGCAAGGCATCGTCGTGACCTGCGCCCACGTCGTCAAAGGTGCAACTCGCATCGAAGCGGTGATGGAAGATACAAAATTCAACGCCAACGTGATCAAGTTTGATTTCGAAAATGATTTGGCGGTGCTTCGACTCGAGCAAACCGGGCTTCCCTTTTTGACGTTTGCCGATTCGGATCAAGTCCGTTTAGGCCAAGAGGTCCGCGCGATTGGCTATCCGTTGTCCGACGTCTTGGGCGAGTCGATCAAAGTCACCAGGGGAGAGGTGTCCGGAAGGGGCGGACCCGATGGAGTGGACGGGTTTCAGATCGATGCCACGGTAAACCCAGGAAACAGCGGTGGACCGCTCGTGGATGACACAGGTCGCATCGTCGGCGTCACCAATTCGCTGTTGGCGGGGGCCGGCATTTCTGAAGTCGGTTTCGCAATCCCATCGAGCAAGGTGATCCAGCTTGCCAAGCAGTTAGGCATTCCGATCGTGGTCGAGGATCAATCCGCTGCGATGTCTGCCGCCGATGTGATCGATCGGGTCAGTCCCGCAGCAGTGCTTTTAAAAGTCACCGTTGGCTCGGGTGGCGTCGGGATCGAGCCGCCACGTGCGATGGAGTATTCGGGTTACGTGTACGAATCGCGTCCGCCAAATGCGGGAAATTTTTCGACGGGATTGCCGCGTGATGAACAATTCTCCGGAAAGTTCCGAGTCAATGCATCGGGTGAACTTTTTAGCGACGACTCGCAAGGCATGATGCCGGCGATGTTGGGCGGGAGCAGCCAGATTGGGATCGAAGTATTACCCGATGCAGCGCCTGGACGCACGGTCTCTCGGCACAGGATCTTGATTCCTCCGCAGCAAAGTCACGCTTCGGGATCTACGCTGGACCGCTATGGTTTCGAAAGCTTTTCATCGCAGCGGCGTCTACCTTGGAATCGCCAGCCATCTCCGCCCGAGAAGACGTCCAAATGGATGTTGGGTACCGAATCGACAACCGTCACGCTCGGCAAACCTTCCGCGGATGGGATCGAGCTCGAGAAATCCTATTCACTCAAGGTCGAGGGCGAATCGAAAGATCAGCCACCGCTGAGCATCACAGGGCACGGGAAAGGCACGTTTGATCCAACGGCAGGCCGGATGTTGAACATGCATTACCGCGTGACGATCACGGTGAATCAGGACAACATCACCGCAAGGATCCCGATTACGTTGAACTATCGGCTCGTCGATCCGTCAGCGCTAGAAAAAGAGCGTTTGGCCAGGAAAGAACGCGAGCAAAATCGGATCCGGGAAAAAGCCAGAACATTAGAACATGCGGGGTTTGCATCGTCGCCGCCGACATCGACTGCGGCCGCAAACGAAATCGAAGTTAAGAGTGTCAAAGCGGTCCCCGAGTCACCCAATTTGAATAAGTTTGATCCAAACAAATGACGGTCGCCCGAATGATCCGTATCGTTTCCCTTACCATCTTGCTCGCGTTTGCCGTTTGCCCGACGGTGCTTGGACGAACGTGGACCGACCGCACTGGCAAATCGCATGTCGAAGCCGAATTGGTAACAGTTCGCCAAGGAAAAGCCTATCTGGAAAAATCCGATGGCACCGTCAGTGCGGTTCCGCTGCAGCGATTGAGCATCAAGGATCTCGCGTACCTTGCCGCAATGCCAAAGTACGAAACGCAGGTCAAACCATTTCTAACGGAAAACGCATCATCGCAGCCCTCGGCACCAACGAGCCCGACGATGGCCACAATCGAAGTCGAGACACCGTCCGCCTCGGGTTCGATTCGCCAATTTCGTTCAGACCGTTGGGGCTACAAGGGGTTGGCCTTTTCCAGTGACGGAGCGTATTTGGTCACGTTGGGCAGTAACAACATTGTCGTGATGGACATCAATGCGTCGACCAAAACGGAATACGAGATCGACAGTGGAATGCGATCGAGTTTGACATTGACGCCTGATGGAAAACGTCTGATGGCGGGATCACACGATGGCAACGTCTTGGTATGGCAGTTTGGGGACGACGGCCAATTGACCCCTGAGAAACAGTTTTCGATCTACCAAGGCGAGATCAAATCGATCGTCGTGTCGCCCGACAATCAACACGTCCTGACGATTCATGCACCATCGGTCGCTTGTCTTTGGCAGTTGGATACGGGCAAAGTGTTGGCACGATACAGCGACTTCGCGTTTAACTCGGGTGCCGCAGCCCGCTTCAGTCGTCATGGCGGCCATGCCATGGTGAGCGACGGCCGCGTTGCGGCAGTGATCGACATTGCCACTGCCAACATCCTTCAGCAGATGTCGCTTTCGCGTGGCAGTGGCCAATTCGCTGCGGTCTCGCCCGATGGCAGCTTGATCGCGACCGGTCGCATTTACGACATTCATTACTTCCAACCTCAGACCGGCGCGCAGTCGGCCACCGGGAAAGGAAATGAAACCTTGTGGTCCGCCGCGTTTTCACCCGATGGCAACCGTCTGATTAGCGGTGGCCGTGAAAACATCAAGCTGTGGGATGCCGAAACAGGAGCGATGTTACAAGAGTTCACAATGGGCGACAGTGGCTATGTCAAGTACGTCGCCTTCTCACCCGACGGCATCCACTTCGCAGCCATAGGCGGCCCGATCGGAAAGCTCGTCGAAGTCTTCCGGCTGCCCCAACGTCGTTGATCGCTTTGCCATCAACGACGAGCGGATTGTGGAGCGGCGTGACCTCTAATCGTCCGAGCCAGCAGCAGCGAGGTGTTCGTTGAAGTAGTGGGTCAGGACCGAGTAGAAATGCCGAACCGTATTCGTTCCCTCGTTGATCGCGTGAGAGCGTCCAGGATAGGGCATCACCGAAAACTGCTTGTTATTGGCGATCAATTCGTTGATCAAATACTCGGTTCCTTGATAGTGGCCGTTGTCATCTCCGGTCCCATGGACGATCAACAAGTTCCCTTCCAGCTGACTTGCATAGGTCAGCGGCGAACCGAGCCGGTAGTTCTCGGCATTGTCATCAGGTAACCCCATGTATCGCTCTTGATAGATGGAATCATAAAGCAATTGATTCGCATTGGGGGCGACCGCGATGGCGGTGCTGTACAGATCGGGATAACGGAAAATCGCATTCAGACTCATGCTTCCTCCGCCGCTCCAGCCCCATACTCCGACACGCTTGGGATCCAAATAACTCCACTTGGCCAACAACGCTCGTACCGCCGCGGCCTGCTCCTCCGGCGCAATCACGCCGATCTTTCGATAGATGCATTTTCGCCATTCGCGACCGCGTGGCGATCGGGTTCCGCGATTGTCGATACTGACAACGACATAGCCTTGCTGTGCCAACATCGCGTGCCAAAGACCACGTGCCCCTTGCCACACATCTTTGACGGTTTGACCGTGCGGTTCGCCGTAGACGTGAACCAACAGTGGGTACTTTTTGGTTTCATCCAATTGTGGCGGCTTCAGACACCATGCATCCAACTGCAGCCCGTCGCCGATATCGACACGAAAGAACTCCGATGTCGGGGTGTTCAGTTCAGCGAGTCGCTCTCGCAGTTTGGCATTGTCGCTCAGCACGCGAACCACGCTGTGGTCGTCGAGCCGAATCAGCTTGACCACCGGCGGCGTGTTGAATGTCGAATAGGTATGCACGGCCCATTGACCATCATCAGAGATCGCGTAGGTGTGCCACCCTTGTTGATCTTGTGGCGACAATTGCGTCAGATCCGAACCATCCAACTTGACTCGGTACAGATAACGCTGGGTCGGGTTATCAGGCGAGGCCGCGAAGTAAAGCCAACCCGCTTTTGCATCGATCGCCTCGATTTCGAGCACGTCGTAATCGCCGGCGGTGATCTTGGTTACTTGTGTTCCATCACGGCTGACGCGATAAGCATGTCGCCATCCATCGCGTTCGCTGAGCCAGACAAATGCGTTGCCGTCGTCGATCCACCGCACCGGGTTTTCGTTTTCTAACCAGGTTTCGTCCGTGTCGGTAAAGACGGTTTGTGTCTTGCCATTTTCGGGATTGGCGAGCATCACACGATTGGTGTTTTGCAGGCGATTCATCTGCTGCAGCAAAATCTGGTCACCCGCGGGCGTCCATTCCATTTGCGGCAGATAGTGTTCGCGAGCGTCCCCAGGCACATCAAGCCAAGTGATGTTTCCGCTGTCAATGCGAACGACTCCCAATCGTGTGGCCGAATTTTTCTCGCCGACTTTGGGATACGGAAACGTGGTGATTTGTGGGTAGATGCCGCGAGTGTTATCGATCAAATGAAACCGTCCGACACCCGTGGTGTCGAATTGCCAAAACGCAATCGCTGTCCCATCAGGACTCCAGCGGTAAGCATCGCGGATCGCCAATTCTTCTTCGTTGACCCAATCCGAGGTGCCATTGATCGTCTCGGCGGATCCGTCGTCGGTCAGTTGCGCGATTTGCAGACTGTCTATGTCCTGAACATACAGGTTGTTATTGCAAACGTAGGAAACGCGAAGATTCTCGGGAGAAAATTTCGCGAACATCAACGTCGAGGGTGCTGCGTCCCCACCGAGTTGCTTCAGTTTCTGGGTTGCGACATCAAACACCCAATAATCGCCTCGCGTATTCCGCCGCCACACCCGCTTGCTATTGGTAAAGATCAACAGCTTCGATTCATCGCTGGAAAACTGAAAACCATCGATCGCAAGAGGGGCTTCACGATCGCTTGGAATCAAAGCCTTCGCGGGCACAACCGTTTGTTTTGTGCCATGGGCCGTGTCGACTTGAACCACATCGACGCCCCCTTCGACCTCCGATGATTTCTCAAGCGTGAAGTAGGTGTCGGACCGTTTGCTCCAAACGAGATCGGGCAGGTGGTCCGCTGATAACTCATCCGAGCCAAAGATTCGATCCAGTGATAATGTAGACATCTCGACGTTTGGTTTACCTGTGGGATGATCGGGTGAGAGCGAAGCTGGCGATTGTGAACGGGCACTCTGTTGCCCGCTGGCCGCGAACATGCTAACGGCCAAGAGTGTTGCAAGTATACGACCCGCAATACAAAGACATCGCTTTGTCGTGTGCTGTGAAATCACATTCATCCTACGAGTGCCTCGATGGTCACTGATGCTGGAAATCGCGCTAGAAATTGAAACGGAAACCGACAGCCTCATGTTTTAGTTTCAATTCGGCCGCGAAAATAGGATCAATGCGTTATCGCATCAAGAAACTGCGCACAGTTCGGTCGATTGGAAATATTGTCAATCTGGATGTGCACTGCACGCCATGGCTCTTTCGTTCACTTCATTGTCTGCGAGCCCTCGCGGTATCGGCGTCTATCACCGACCCACCGATTTACGATCTCTGAACAGGCCACTGCGCCCCTTCCGCGTACCCCATCCGGTGCCGTGGCAGACGCTTTTCTAACTGTCATTCCTAACCGAGAACAATTCGCAAATACGGCCGGACGATCCCGAGCCGGGGTCCCGTCGGGCGGTGGCGGCTGCGGTCGAGTGTCGATCAAACAAATGGTTGAGTCCGAGGAAAAAACGTGACCGATATGCCGCTATTGATCGACGCGATGGACATGTCTACTTGGACAAGAACGACACCACCAAACCGAAGCAGACTCAGTCCAAGCAGACCCAGACAAAGCAGACGCCGACGCGAACTCCTGGCACCACGATGAAAAAGAACACTACACTGATCAACCTGCTACGAACGGCGGTAAAGGAGAAAACTGGAGAGGGCGGTTGGGCCTCACTCGGGCAAGTCGGTTCTCATCTTTCCGGACAGGGAGAGTTCAATCATCGCGATCTCGGTTATGCAAAACACATTGACTTGTTCGCGGCGATCGATCTATTCAAAGTCGAAAATCGCAGACAACCTGGCCATCCCCGGGTGCAATTACGGCAAAACAAGAGCTGAGCGTGCTTGAGTACCTGTAGCGCCAGAACCTATCGGTCAATGTCATTGACTTTGGTAGCGGTGCGGCGTGGGGCCCCGTCCGGTTGCAGCGAGTAAAACGTTCGATCTTGACCGGGCGGCTCGCACCGCGCCGCTACGAAAACCACCCGGCTAGTACCAAAGTTGGTCCCCAGGAAATTTTATTCGTCCCGGTGGCTTAACTGCGAAGGGCTTTTGCTTTGCACGGCGATCCATCAAACTGGGGTGTATGAGTGAACCATTTAAAATTGATCCGACTCTTTCTGCAGACGAATTGCGTTGCCAAATCGACTTGGCGTGCGAGCGGATGGAAGCGACGTACGACAATGGGTTTTATTCCAAAGTCAATGTGGTTCGACATTGGTCCAAACACAATCCCGAATTGTCGGGCAAAATTGCGCGTCCCAGTGCGCTGCGTTGGTACCTCCGCCGAGAACTGCTCAAATTAGCCCGGCTCGGAGCCGAGATCACGATCACCCAGTCTCGGCCGCGTGTCGATCTTAACTCGCCAACACTATTGGAGATGATTGACGAATCGGAATTCGATCTGACCGCCAAAAAAGTGTTCCTGTTTGGACCCGAGCGTTGTGAATTGTCAATCGAACGTCTGGAACACTACACCGGGACCCGGGCAGAGGATTTCCAGCGTTTTGTCTTGTTGACGAACTACCAGATGCACATGGATGCGTTCGTCGAGCAGTTTCCCTATTGCGTTGGATCCTCACGAGCCAATGTGCAGATGCCTGCGTTGCATCATCGTGATGTCGGCAATCAAGGTATCAGCATCGTCAATATTGGTGTCGGGCCATCGAACGCCAAGAACCTGACCGACCACTTGGCGGTACTTCGACCCGACGCGATGTTGATGGTGGGGCACTGCGCCGGAGTGCGTAACCACCAAGAGATCGGTGACTTTGTTTTGGCAACAGGCTACATGCGGGCCGACTACTTGCTCGATGAATTGTTGCCTCCATCGGTGCCAATCATTCCCAGTTTTCTGCTCAATCGCGCACTCGCCCAAGTACTGGATCAACGAGGACTGCGTTATCGAATTGGGGCGGTCTATACGACCGCTGACCGAAACTGGGAATTGATGCTGCGGAGGACCAAAGAACATTTGCGGGTCAGCCGCAGTATTGCGGTCGACATGGAATCGGCAACCGTCGCCGCGAATGGGTTTCGCTATCGGATTCCCCACGCCACGCTGCTGTGCGTGTCGGACAAACCGCTGCACGGAAAGCCAAAACTACCCGGTGAAGCGGTCGCGTTTTACAACGAGACAAAGAAACATCATTTGTCCGTCGCGATGGAGGCCATCCGGATCATCAAACAAGAACATCCAGAGGGTTTGCCCAACACTGAAATTCGAGCTCCAGGCGAACCGCTGCTCGGCGGCCCCGGCACCGAGTGATCCGCCCTCGGCAGCAAGCTAGTTGTGGTTGGGGCCTAATGGCTGGCGATTGGCATGTACGCGAGTTTCACGTCGACTCAAGGAAAGCTGACGTCGATGGTATTGCTGCCCGACTCGACCGTAACGCTCTTTTGCACCCCAGCAAACTCGCTGACGCCGCTATCAGGCCCTTCTAACATTTCTGATCCAGTCGAAGTGTCCTCCGGCGCCAGCACTCCCTCGACCGCAGCGATCGTGACGGTGTGAGGCCCCGGGATCGCTCCGGTTGCCGACGGACTGTAGATCAATTCATACTCACCCGCTTCGTCGGTCATCCCGACCGAAGCGCGTCCGCCACTGGTGGGTTGAAAAGTGATTTCCACGTTCGCAGCCGGTTTCCCGTTGACCGTGACCACTCCCTCGACGTCACTTAGCTCAGGTCCACCGCCGCATCCGACCAACAAAGCGGACAAGCATCCAATCCATAACCCATTCCAATTTCGATTTTTCATCAACTCTTGATCCACTGCAACGTTTGAAAACTTATCAATACAAACCATGGTCGCCCGGCCGATTTAGAAGGCGTCTTCGTCGATGACAAGACGATCGTTACGCGACCCGAGTTTTTCCAGCACGCTGTCGACATCTCGATTGTTGGTGGTCGTGAATCGAATGTGTTCGATCGAGTCGGTGATGAAATGGACACTTCCATCCGCAAACAGCGTCATGATCCCACCGGGGTGATGGCTGGAAAAACCATATTGGCACTCGGTTCCTGAAATCGAATTGATGGGTGCCGAAAAGCCGCCGAAGGTTTTTCGGATCGTCAATTGCTCGTTGCCGGAATCCGTTCCCACGAAGATACCGGCGTAGCAATCAATCACACGCGTCGGAGTGCCCTGGCTGTAAACTCGCTCGGACACCGCGATGGTGTTACTTAAACCATCCAAAACATCACGGAATTTGATCGCTTTGTCGCGTAGAAAGACTCCATTGGGAGCGGTGGTCGGACCGGGTGGAATGGTCCATTGACTGAATTCGCCTTGATCGGGTCCGGTCAATCGGCCGCCCGAGTGCCATCGCCGCGTCGTGTTAACACCCAAGTAATTCGACTTTGCTACCGCGGTAATCCAAGGACCTCCGGGGGCATACAGTTGGTTCGAAATGTGCACCATGGGACCGTCGTCGGAGGGGCAAACAAACGTCGCGACCGAGTTCTTGATGACCTCGGTTTTGTCAAGAATGCTGCCATCGGCGGTCAGCGCGGTGGAAAGCGGAATCTGGCCGACCCGCAATTCATCAAACAGCGCTCCCTCTTCGAGCTGTGGCAGCAAAAATGCGCCCCACGCCCACTGCGATCGTGTGTTGTTATTGAACGACGGTCCCGCATGGGCGGTGGGCTTGGGATAGCGAATGTAGCCCGGCGGAAGGCTTTGGTAGGTCGAGTGATAATTGTGTAGCCCCAATCCAATCTGTTTTAGATGGTTGGAACACTGCATCCGGCGAGCCGCTTCACGGGCCGCTTGTACGGCGGGAAGCAGCAATCCGACCAAGACACCGATAATTGCGATAACCACCAATAATTCAACCAGCGTGAATCCATTGCGAATCGTCTTTTTAGTGTTCACAAGAGCCTCTTTAAGCAGACAAAAAAATGACAGCAAACGAAAGCTACGGGAATTTCATTCTCCATAGACTATAGTCTATAGCTTCTGATTCAGACCTATGCAACAACGCAATCGAAAAATGGTTGCACGAAAAGGGAGGATTCCGCACCCTTTAACTCGCAGAATTTCGTGGCAAATCATTGCAATTTCTTGCGACTCGGCCTTCGATTTCGGCCTTCAATGCGTCTAATTGGGAGCCTGGCCGCATGGAACCGTAGAAATACCGTTGGAATAGGGCATCACAAGCTGAACGGGCGACAGGCCGCATGAGAAAATTCAACGTCCTATTGGAATAGTTAATCGCTGACTTGCCGATGCCGAGACGAGGGACTGGTAGCCCGCACCGAAACGCTTCGCGGATGGATTCCACAATCTCCTTTGCAGCCTAAACGAAGACACGGAGGTTTACCTTGAACTCCCCGACATTGATCATCCCGATCCAACGGCAGGTGCAGAGGACACGACAAACCTAGCGACGGAAGTCCGCGATCATCGCAAAACAGAAATATGCAACAACCGACAGCAAGTAAAACTATTCAGCGAATTCGAGTGTGATGTCGATCTCTAGATCGATGCATTAAACCTAAACCGGATTATTGATGCTGACACGCACAACTTCGGATGACCAGTGCATCTTTCACTACTACAGCACCGAGGTGAAGAACTTAGTTATCGATCCGTTCCTAAGCTCCAACGCTGCGACTTGTCGTCCCGAAGGGTACACGATGACGGTCGCTGCTTTCGCAAGGTGTCCAGACTGGTCATCGAAGAACTCAGCGCGGCCGACCACACTCGAGCGTTAATCTCCGAGGGCACAGAAAAATGCGGCAATGGGCACACCGAAACTAAGAGAAAGCTAAGGCGACGCCGTTCAGGAACAAAGCAAACCGCTACGACGAACAAGCCGAAACTCATGAAGCGAACCTCGCTGATTTGATAGCAAAATTCGACCCCGCTTGAAATCAATGCAGTGCAACAACGCCTATCAGATATCGAAAAGCGCCTGCTCAAATCGTATACGCCATCCCACTGGCCGACTCTGATTGTTTGACAGTTTGGAAGTAGCCATGTTCACACCGCCGGGGCTACGGATTCCGACGGCGCAGACAAACGTCGACATTCTCATTTTTGCTGAACATTGAGTGACATATCTCTTGATGAACTATTTGAATACAATAAACGTAAAACTTGGCAGCTATTTGGCTTTTCCCTCGCCGTATCGTTTAGCGGCACGCAATTCCATGACCGAAAACATTGACTTTCTGAGTCCTCGCCTCGTCGGTGACCGTTTTGACGGGCACTCGATTCCGCTTGAGGTCTTGAAAGACTTATCTGCTCTGGAGGAATTGCTTGTCGAGGTTGCGAAATGGCACTATCGAAATGAAAACCCGCAACGGAAGCGAATTCCGAAAGGATTCGCAGAAGAAGTTTCGTTGAAGGTTACCGAGATCGGCGATGGAAGTGCCATCCCTAAAATCGTGTTGTGCGTTTCGTCAGTGACTGGCACCCTCTTTCCGGTCGACCATCGGGAGTACTTCGCAAAAGCGAAAGAGTCAATAGTGACCGCGATCGACCAAGCTCACCACCAGCGTTCGGTGGCTGGGATCTTGCAAGACAGTCATTTAGCCTATTTCGATCGAATCGGACGCAGCCTACGTGACAGTGAAGCATTGGAGTTGAACTATCCGGATACCAAGCGTCCGGCACGAATCAACCGAGCGACTCGTCGCTACTTAACGCTGGCGGCGTCTTCCGTTCAAGGCTTTACCGAGGAAGTCACGCTGCGGGGAAGTGTTTGCGAGGCAGATCAGCGGAAGGACCGATTCCAATTACAACTGATCGATGGTCGCATTATTGATGCACCGATCCAATCCGAACACCGCGAAACGATCTTAGATGCCTTCCAACGCTTCCGTCAGGGAGTTCGGGTGATGATTGAAGGTGTTGGTCGATACAATCGCCGCAGCCGATTGGACGGTCTTGAATCCATTGAACACATTAGCTTGCTCGACTCAATGGACGTCGGCGCACGGCTGGAAGAATTTACTTCTCTGGACAATGGATGGCTGGAAGGCAAAGGCGTTGCACCGAAAGTCGATGAGTTGGAATGGTTGACCGATCAATTCGAGACAAACTACTCCGACCGCTTGCCCGCTCCTTATTTGTATCCTACGGGCGAAGGCGGCGTACAGGCGGAATGGAGTCTCGATCGGTGGGAGGCGACGCTCGATATCGACCTGAAATCGAAGTCGGCGTATTGGCATGCATTGAACCAGAGTAGTGACGAAGAGAGCGAACGTGAAATCGATTTATCATCGCTTGACGGTTGGAAGTGGCTAGCCGATCAATTAACTTCGCTCGTATCTGGAGATTCAGGCGAGTGAATCCTTCAACGACTTTAATTCGGCAGATCCATCCGTCCTTTATTCAAGAAGGCAGGGTCACTTCACAGGCCTTTCGTCCAACGCCGAAAGATGAAGACAAGCTTTCAACCTATGATGGTGACCAGATCGATGCCAAGGCCGCGTGGAAGCACTACACCGAAACGCTCGGTCATGCTTCCGACGGTGCCTTGGGAGTGAGCGTCAGCGAATGCGAAGACTTAGATTTGAGGGTTGTTCCTGATCCCGAACCGTTCCCCGAACACGTGCTGATTGATTTTTCCGAGCACGGACGCAAGCAAATCGAAAAGCGATCAAAAAAACTCAAATCTCACGCTGAAACGCGAGGGTGGTTGTTTCAGCCATAACGTGCGATCCGCCTCCAATCGTCGTGATTAATTTTAGACCGACCTTAGGATGCCGTGAGCTGAGCGACAACTCTTTTTAGGAGTTGTTGGGCAAAGCGATCCGCGAGCACTGCAAAGACAAACGCCGCCAAGCCGCAGACCACCAACGAACCCGGAGTTGCCCCATCAAACGGTCAACCGGGAGACGCTGATTGGCTCTGATGCACGGTTCCGCAACACCTGCGAGGACCGTTAGCTCGTCACTGATATACAATTCTGTGATCGAATTACTCAAACGCGGCCGACCGTCGAAATAGGGGCGACCTTTCATGTGTTTCCACTAATTGCCATCTATTGTTAGTAAAGTGGCCAATGCTGCATCATAACCAGACGTGTCGATGGGGCAACTTACGCTCATTAAATTGATGGCAATGCTATGCAAGCCCAATCGCAGTATGTACCTACGGAAGACGCGGCATTGCTGACAATTGCGGTCCCCTAGGGGCCGCAGTTCCCTCGTTAGACTGCAATCGTTTTCGTCGAATTACAGCTTCGTGAGCAGCTTATGCGACTCAGTCCGGAAATCGCTAGCACTCAAACCGGCTGTGGCGAATGGCGATTGATCTAAATGTCTTCTCGTTGAGAACAATCGAAGGTTCTGTAGAAATCTAAGCGTGGTTAGAAAGGTTCCTCACTGCCTTGCCTACGAGATTGAACTACGATCGATGTGAAGTTCGTAGCCCGCTACGTCTATCGGTTGGTGATCCACAGCGATTGATACGGAGTCACTTCCAAGACCGTGGTTTGCTCGTCGAAGCGGCGGCCTGAGATCGCGTCGTACCAGGCGTCGGTGGAAATCAAATTCAGATCCGATAGCCGCAGTTCCTGAGTCGTGTTGGTCATGTTGTGCACACAGAAAATGCTCTGGCTGCGGTCGGTGCTTTGACGCCAAAACGCAAAAAAGGCATCGCTTAACTGCAGCGTGAACTGCGTCGCGTTGGGGTGGAACGGAGCGTGCCGACGACGCAGTTGCATGCGGCGAGTCAGCTCTCCGAAGACCTGGTGATGAACCGATGACTCATCGCCGAGTCGCTGCTGCAGTTCCTGCCAATCCCACTTGTGCCGATTGATGCTGCGGTTGTGCTGCGTTGCCTCGACCCCCGCTTGGTCATTCGCCGTCGCTAACAAACTGTGAATGTAGAACGCGGGAATGCCCTCCAATCCCATCATCACGGTTTGGGAACAGAGGAAACGCTCGACTTGCCATTCGTCTTCGCCATCAATCGTCCCCTTGAGTGCATCAAACAACGCGACGTTCAGTTCGTAGACCCGTTGGCCACCGTCGGCGGTGCGACGCGTCGAGATTCGGCCTCCAAAACGACCGACGGTCTCGACAAGCTGTAATTGCTCTTCGTCCGACAACAAACCCTCGGCCGGTCGCATGCCGATTCCATCGTGTGAAGCGGTGAAATTCAGATAGGTACAACCGACCGGGGCCGGCGGCATACTCATCATCCATCGCTTCAGGTACTCGGTTTTGCCGGTCAACAGTGCATGGACCAGCAGCGGAGCGAGGCTGAAGTTGTAGATCACATGAGCTTCGTTGCGGTTACCGAAGTACGTCAAGTTCTCGTGGTTCGGCACGTTGGTTTCGGTGATCAACCATGTTCCCGGCGCGAACGCATCGGTGAGCGTACGGATCAGCTTGACAACCTCATGCGTCTGAGGCAGGTGCATGCAGTTCGTTCCGGGTTCTTTCCACAGAAACCCAACCGCATCCAAACGAAAGATGCTGACGCCGTTCTGCAGATACAGCCGAATGATCTTCAAGAATTCCATCAACACCTGAGGGTTGCGGAAATCGAGATCGATCTGATCGTGGCTAAAGGTGCACCAAACATGTTTTAGACCGCTGGCGGTTTCGGTTGGCCGCAACAGGGGTGAAGCCCGCGGTCGGACCACCGCGGACAGATCGTCACCGACATTGGCTTCCATGAAATAGCTCGCCCCCGGCTCGACCCCGGCGCAGTAATTTTGGAACCATTGACTTTGCGAAGAGACATGGTTGATCACGATATCGGCCATCAAGCGATAACGCTGCGAGATTTGCGAGATCTGGGACCAGTCGCCAAGCTTGGGATTGACCTCGTTGTAGTCAATCACGGCAAAGCCGTCGTCAGAGCTGAACGGACAAAATGGCAAAACGTGAACGGCAGAGACGGAATCCTTCAAATGCTCCGTTAGAAACTGCTGAAGCGTTTCCAGCGGAACGGTATCGCGGTCGATGATCGAATCCCCGTATGTGATCAGCAAACAATCCTCTTGTGACCACAATTGATGCAGCGGAAGCGGCGTCTGTGAATTGAAATCATCAAAGATCGCAATCACCTGATCCGCTAATCGCTCGGTGTCGGCATTGGGATACAGAAAACGCAGGTGTTGGCAAAGCTGAGAATGGACGGCGGAGTCGTCGTTTTCAGAAGGATCCATGGCAACAATCGTTGGATGCGAAACGTTCGAAGTCGTATTGAGGTTCGTTTGGGGGTCGCGAATCGGCATTGCAGACCGACTTATCCGCCTAGCCGGCATGGACACCTCAGCCAAGCCGACATGAGCTCATCGGCTGTGCCGGCGCGGGTTCGATGAACCCCAGGTGCCGCTTTCCAGCATCGGCCAAACCGATCGCGTCCCATGTTTATCCTAGATCATGTGGGGACAGGCCTGCGTTGTCGGAGATCGAAATCACGATAAGGTCGCAAAATCAGGCGTTGTCGGCTTCTACCGCCCCCAACAGCATGTCGTAAATGTCCGGCAGCGCACTGGTCACGCGTGACCAATTGGGAATGAAAGGACTTTCGTCGGGACGATTCAAGAAATCGTCTCCGGCAGCAACCAACACGCGGCTGAACAGTTCGACCGTGGCTTCCTCGCGATGACGATCCATGTTCAATCCACTCATCACGGCATCGTTGTGATAATGATCGACCACATCGAGTGCGGTACGGTAGTAACACGCTTTCAGAGTTCGCAGCATGCTGTTGCTGATCACGATGCCTTCGACGGCTAGTTTGCGAATGAAGGCTTTGCAGATGTCATTCGCCATCCGGTGCAATCCGCCGCTTCGATCGTCTTCCGAGACCACTTGATGTTTGTGATCATAGGCGTCCGCGACATCCGCTTGGCAAATCCGATTCAAGCTACAGTTGCGATACATTTCCGAGAGCGTGCCAATTTCGAGTCCCCAGTCGCTGGGAATCCGCAGCGAGGTGACGACTTCAGACCGCATCGAAAATTCGCCCGACAAGGCGTAGCGAAAACTGCCCATGTAGTCGAGGTATTCCACACGACCAAGCACCGTTTTGAGTGCTCGGATCAACGGAATCACCAGCAGCCGGAACACACGACCATTGAGTTGTCCGTTAGCGGCTCGATAGTAATAGCCTTTGCAAAACAGATAGTTAAACGACGGATGAGCCAATGGATACAACAATCGAGCGGGCAGCGACCGATCGTAGGTCAGGATATCACAGTCGTGCAGCGCGACCGCTTTGGATTTTCCTGAGGCCAGAAAATAGCCCAAGCAGTACCATACGTTACGTCCTTTGCCCGGTTCAATCGGCGAGATTCCTTCGGCTTGTAGTGCCGCGTCCACGTGCCGCAGTCGCGTTCCGTCATTCCAAAGCACGACATAGTTCTGCGGCAGTTTGTCAAAGAATCGTCGGGCGGCGTGAAATTGTTCTTCATTGGCTCGGTCCAGCCCAATGATGATTTCACTCAAGTAGGGAATCTTCGCCAATTCTTCGACGATCGGACCCATCGCCGGGCCTTCGAGTTCGGAAAACAGGCACGGTAACAGCAACGACATCGGTGTCTCTGCTGAAAACTCGACCAGCTCCGCTTCGAGTTCTTCGGTGGAACGATTCCGCAGATTGTGCAGCGTTCCAATGATGCCGTTTTGAGCGAAGTCAGCCATGGTGTTTCGTTTGATTAGACAAGGGGAGGAGAATTTTGTGTCGCGGATGCCGCGGCATCCAGTCGCGACAGCAATTGAGTAACCGCTTCGGCCCAGCCCGCTGCGCCTTGCTGTTTTGCCACGATGCCAGGTGACGCGATGTTGACCCCAAGCCCGGACGGTGTCGGAATGCCAATCGGCACGTCCGCTTGGTCCAACATGCTTTGATCAATCGGACTGTCTCCGATCGCGGCCGTCAACGTGTTGGTATCGGGGTGTGACAAACACTGGGCAACTCGCTGCATCGCCACGCCCTTGCTCGTTTTTCCGGCGACGTGCCAGAAACGTCCACCACGGGTTAATGTCAGCTGGTGAGTGCACAAGGCTTGTTCAAACTTTGTTCGCTGTTCGTCGCTATCGTCCCACAACAGCGGTTCGGTTCCCTGGCGGGCGATTGCCAATCGAGCTTTGTCTCGCGAGAGCTGAGTTTCGTCCATCACGCCGTCCACACCCAAATCAGCGAACGAGCGAAAGCGATATTCTGTCTTAAGTTGCTTCAGCACCGAGAGAATATCGTCGCGTGACGCACCAATGACTTCGATCTCGCCCGTGGGAGAATCCGATTTGCCTTTCTCCAGCTCGTCACCCCAGCGAATGACCGAGCCGTTTTCGGAGATAAAAGTCTTGCCAGCGAGTCCCAATTCGCGGGCCAGCTGAGTCATCTCCGCCACCGTTTTGCTGGAGTTCAGGATCACAGGTATCTGACGCTTACTTAGAATCTGCAGCGTCTCTGCGGCGGGGGACCAGTCGTAATCATGCTTATTAAGCAAGCAACCATCGAGATCGGTGAACAGGATCAGTCGTGTGGAGTTCGGTAGCATGCCGTCAAGTTTAGGCGAACGCCAAGTAATTCGCCACAGAGCATCGGCGTGCGGTCGAACAGCCGCGACATTGTGGGCCTTTCTCGATGTCGCCGGCGTGTTATGCGGCATCCCCCCTTGAATATTGTCAATCTGAACGCCGCTGGTGGACGCGACGGATGTCCAACACATGACTCCTTACCGCATGAATCAGCGACCCAAGTAGGCACCGCAGGATTCACGGATGATCAATTGACCCGGCAGCAGACAGTGTCTGGGGGGTACGACGACCTTTTCGATACTGTCCAACATCGCTCGAAACGCGACCATTGCGATGTCACGGCACGGTTGGTGAATGGTGGTCAACGGAACTGTCAACAATTGTGCGTATTTCACGTCATCAAACCCGACCAAGCGGATATCCGACGGCACCGCAATTCCGATACGCGCCAACGTTTGCATCAGCGTCGCCGCCAAACGGTCGTTCGAGCAGATGATTGCATCCGATTTCGCAGCAATCGCTTTAACCCTTTGTTCATCGTCCGGCTGCAACCGCTCGACGTCAAACTGGACCTCTGGTTCATGGTAGCTCAGCGCCGCCTCTCGAGCTCCGGCGATCCGGTGCAGGATCGTCGGTGCCGCCATGGGAGGGCCGAGAAAAAACAATCGTCGGCAACCCAGTTTTAAGAGGTGTGACGCGGCAAGGTACCCGCTGGCGAAATTATCAATCCCCACCAAGTCAAACTCGCTACGCGCCGGGAAGGGGTGAATGTCGCGATCCAGCAGGACCACCGAAACTCCGGCCTGACGCAGTTGTCGGGTGATTTGCAAGTTCAACTCGCGACTCAGCTCGTGCAGTTCAAAGGGCGCAAAAAACACACCACTGACGTTCTGGTCGAGAAATGGTTTGCACAATGTTCTTGCGATGTCGTCCGAGTCATCATCGACGCCGGCGGACCACAACAAACTGAAGTCATGCAATCGAGACAGTCTCGCCAAGTCGCCACAAATCACTTCGAGTATCTCGGTCTCGTTGATCTCCGGGACGAGCAGCCCGATTTGTTGCTGCGCCGTTTCGACCCGACCGGGGTGTTGCCGAACGAAGCTGCCCGAACCAGCGCGACGAACCACAAGCCCCTGATCTTGCAATTGTCGCAGTGCCAGCGCCGCGGTCGGCCGCGACACATCAAATCGCTTGACAAGCTGGGCTTCGCTTGGCAATCGACCCGTTGGTTGATACTTACCGGCTGTGATTTCAGCCATTAATTCTTGCGCGATTTGCTTGTATTTTGGATCGGCCATTTTCCATTAACGTTTTCAAATATGAAGGAAATAAGTGGATTCAATCCGTTAATGGCCAACTATTTTCCCAAGAGCGACATCACTGGATTGTCACTAACAACTTGACATTAAAACCTTACAGCTATTTTGGTCTTCTGAGCCTATTTGTCTATACCATTTCATGGCATCTCCGTAGGATTGACGACGAAGAGCACGGCGAAGGCGATCGACATTTCGACATTTGATGATCGCCGGGTTCTCGTGAATTCCATTTGAAATGAAACTCATAGGGCAATAGGAAGACGAACATGCACCAGACCATCTCGGTTGAACGTTCGTTCAACTCACATTCAATCCTCGACGATTTGGTGGAACCAAAATCGCCCTCGCGGAGGAAACACTATCTGATCGCCAGCGACTTTGATCAGACGCTTAGCTTCAACGACACCGGAGTCGAACTCAGCGCGATGTTGGGGCTCGCGGACTTTGAAGCGAAGGTGAAGGGTTTGGCCAATTCGCACCTCGTCCAACAGGGCGGCGAATTGACTTACCTGTTGCTGCACGATCCCGATTATCGCCAAGTCCGCCGCGAACATTTGTGGGAAGCAGGCAAGCGGATTCGTTTGAAAAAGAATCTGGCTCCGCTGATGGAGCTGCTGCAGCAAGGAATCGATGGACATCGCTTCACATTTTATGTGGTGTCCGCATCGCCCGAAGAAGTCGTTCGTTCGGCGCTCGAAGGCATCGTGCCACCGGAACGTATTTTCGGAACGCGGCTGAATTACCATCCCGAAACGGGCGAGATCACGTCGGTGTCAAAATTGACCGCCGGCTATGGCAAGGTCACCGTGTTGGACAAGTTGCAAGAACAGCTTGGTATTCCTTGGGACCGGATCGTCTATCTCGGTGATGGCAGCTCGGATGTTCACGTCATGCTGCACCTGAACCGCTGTGACGGCTACACGATCGCGGTATCGGAAAACACCCATTTGGCGCCGATCGCTCGACGCACGGTACTGAGCGACAACGCGTTTAGTGTGTTGATCCCGATCCTCGAAGACGTCATCGGATGGTCCGATCGATCCCAGATTCGCGAACTGTTTGAACAACACGGGCTCGACGTCCAAGGCTGGGAGAAAACCCAAGTCGATCGATTGGCGATCGTTGCCACCGTGAATGAAACCGCGAGTGCTCCGCTACATGCGGTCTAAGCATGCATTGACATCAACGCGGTGTGTCCCCTTTTTACTCTTAGACGGTTCGGCCATTTGCACGCCACGCCAGCGGCGATCGCGGCGAATGGTCGATCCGTCAGTCCCCCCCTTTGAACCATAGTCACCAACTGATCATGGCGAACGTCATCCATCCAGCTCAAATGATCCGTACGCCTGCGGCGATGCCGTTAAACGCTTCGCTGTGGGCGGTGCGTGCGCTGTTCTGTTTGAACGGATTTTTGTACGCGACCTGGGCAACGCGAATTCCCGCGATTCAATCTCAGTTTCAACTTTCCAATGGAACGCTGGGGCTTGCGTTGATGGTCGTAGCGGCCGGGGCCGTGGTCGCGATGCCTTGCGCGGGCTGGCTTTGTTCGCGAGTGGGCAGTCGGCGGATCGCTGCGATCAGCCTCGCGATTTATCTAATCGGGCTGCCGACGATCCCGCTGATGCCCGGTTTGGTCACGTTGATCGCTGCGTTATTCATTTTTGGCGTCGGTCATGGCATGTTGGATGTTTCCATGAATGTTCAAGCGCTCGAAGTCGAGCGACGCATGAACCAGCAGATCAATTCGTCGATCCACGCGTTGTGGAGTATCGGAGGATTGGCAGGTGCGTTGGCGGGCAGTTTAATCGCCATCAGCGGTGTGAACGTGCAGTGGCATTTCATCCTGGTCACAGCGGCGTTTGCCACCGCCACCCAGCCGATCATTTCCCGTCTGTTACACGACCGCGTCGAAAACGATCACGCTGCGAACGACAAACCTCTGCGGCGATCCAATCCGACGACGGCGAACGACCGACATGGCAATGCGGCAAGTCAGCAAACGAGTTTGCCGCACCCGGGTCGTGCCTCGCGAAACGCGACGCTCGTGCTAGGCGTGATTGCGTTTTGTGTGATGGCAGGCGAAGGCGCGATGGCCGATTGGAGTGCGGTGCTGCTGCATCAAACACTTGGCATTGGCGAAGGCATCGCCGCGATGGGGTATGCGACCTTCGCGATCGCCATGGCGATGGGGCGATTTGCCGGAGACCGTTTTTCGGCATGGCTAGGGCCGGTCAAACAGGTGCGAGTATGTGCGTTGATTGCACTGATCGGTGTTCTGATCGTGGTAACATCTCATCACGTTGTCGTGGCGCTGATTGGATTCACGTTGATCGGAGCAGGCCTTGCCACGATCGTTCCCGCGGTCTTCAGCGCTTGCGGGAAACTGCCGGGCAGTTCCCCCGGAGTCGCGTTGGCGACGGTTTCCACGATCGGCTACTTCGGATTTCTGCTTGGACCACCTCTGATTGGGCTGTTGTCCGAATGGGTCAGCCTGCGAGTGGCACTTAGCAGCTTGGCGGGAACGATGTTGGTCACGATCGCGCTGGCGTCCGCGACGCGGCCGCATCGCCAATAGAATCGGCGACTGAAAACGGGACGCAGACAAGACAACCGGTGGAACCGACCACCGTCTTTTCTCCATTTTCGCCGGTCCATCTCGACCCGGAATCCGCCGCTGCGATGGTACTCATCATCCGTCCGACACGTCATACTAGCAATTGTATGGTGGCTGCCGAGGTCTCGAAGGGTTACAGGGCACAGATCGGATGGAAGAAGCGTTTCCGGAATGCGAGTCGAATGACAATGCGGCACAGGATGACCTGTTTCGTCCCGCTCGCTTTGCGTCCGAGCTTGATTTGCCGTCCGGCGACGAGCCGCTGCTGAAGGATGCGGCGACGGCGATTCGCCAAGAATTCCGCGATTGCTCG
This sequence comes from Novipirellula caenicola, assembly GCF_039545035.1. Classification (NCBI taxonomy): domain Bacteria; kingdom Pseudomonadati; phylum Planctomycetota; class Planctomycetia; order Pirellulales; family Pirellulaceae; genus Novipirellula; species Novipirellula caenicola. The sequence continues at coordinate 430,574 of NZ_BAABRO010000005.1, read as the reverse complement.
AAATGGAAACGGCTGCGTTGCCGCCGTGTCAGCCTCTTTGCCGAACGCGATCGCGGGGTGGTGTGCGTGATCCATTTGGGCAGCTCGGTCGAGTTCGATTGGACTTGGGAAGGTGCCAAGGCATTTCGTCCGAAATCCTTTGATGACGACGCCTCGGATTTTGCGTATGAACAGGCCGATGTGGACGACAGCGTCGATTGGTCGGGCGAAATCTTGGAGGTCGATGAACGCAACGGTTGTCTCTTTATTAGTTTGGATAATCCCGAAGCGATCCCCACAACAGGATCCTTTTTCGTCCGTCCGTTCGAGTTTCTGTCGGTCTTGGACGCCGTCTACAATGCGGCCGAGTACGCTGAAATTCGATGTCTGCTGCCAGGTCGTTTGAATGCCACCCAAGGTGATGTTCATCCGACCATCTCAACCCCATCCAACGTCGGTTTGTCACCGCTGCAAACCTGGTGGCAACATGCTTGGTCGATTCTGTGGGGACCGCCGGGCACCGGCAAAACCTATACGACCGGACAACAGATTGCCGCGGTGTTGGAAGATGACAGCGAGCGGATCCTCGTCGTTTCGACCACCAATCGCGCCTCCGATGCAGCGGCGTTGTCGATCGGCCACGCCGCTCGCGAGCGATCCGCTGATGCGCTGGCCGAAGGGCGATTGTTACGCATCGGCAAGGGAGCCTCGCTGAAATCGTTTGCGGCGGCGGAACTCGAATGGATGCTACAAGGCACCGAATCCGAGGTGCTTTACAAAATCGATGATCTCGCCCACCAGCTGCGGCAATTCGACAGCTGGGAAGACAAGGCACTGACTCGCAAACAGATCGGTGAATTGCGAGCCAAGGGAAACGACCGCAGCCGACGTCTGTTTGTCGATCCTGATGTCGATGTGGTGGTTGCGACCGCCTTCAAAGCCACAAGCTTTTTGCGGGATGACACGATCATCAAAATCTTGGAATCAGGCGATGCTCCGTTTACGACCATCTTCATTGACGAGGCGGGACTGATCTCGCGAACGGCCGTCGCGGCGCTTTCGCTGCTGGCCTCGCGACGCGTTGTCTTGGTCGGCGACTCGAAACAGCTTGCGCCGATCAGCCGTATCTCGCGAATCCTGCCCACCCGCCAACAGACGTGGTTAGCCAGCAGTGGGCTCAGCCATCTCGATCAGTTAACCGCTACTCCCACCGCCGTACATGTGTTAACCGAACAGCGACGCATGCATCCCGATGTGTGCCAGGTCGTTTCCGAATTCCAGTACGACGGAATGCTGCAAACCGCCGAAGAGACCAAAGAACGACCTTCGCTAATTCCAGCGATGCTCCGCAATCATTCGCGAGCGATCTGGTACGTACTCGATGAAGAGCCCACCGATCTAGCGTCCATTCGTGCCCAGCGAGGGGCGGGCAACAAGAGCTGGATACGATCAATCACGTCGCGAGTGCTGCAAAAGATCTTTGTCGATCCTGAAATGCGGACCGCCAACGGTCTGTTCGTCTCTCCCTACAAAGCCCAAGCACACGCGATCGAAAAGCAGTTCGCTGCGTGGGATTTAGCAAACTGGGAAGCGTCGACGGTTCACAGCCAACAGGGTTCCGAAGCCGACATCGTGATCTTCGATACCGTCAATGCGGGCAGCTACAATTGGCCCTACGACGAATGGAAACGGCTTGTCAATGTCGCCCTCAGCCGGTCTCGCGAAGCCGTCATCGTGTTGGCCAGTCGCAGTGAAATGGACGAACCGTATCTAAAACCGCTAAAACTGCATCTGACCCCCAGCGTGCTGAAACCCCATGGTGATGCGTTCGGCTGGGAAAAAGTCAGCCGAACGAATCAGGGTTTTCATGCTGCGGGCAACGCCACGACCGTTGCCGAGTCGCGTCCCAATTATCAGACATCTTCAAATGCGAATCGCAGCATGGGACACCAAGTGGCCAACCGCAAAGGAATGATGCCAATCCTTTCCGAAGAACAGCAGCGGCTGACCCAATTGAATCTCGACGGTAAACCGAGATTGGTTCGTGGGGTGGCGGGCAGCGGGAAATCGATCGTCCTTTGTAACTGGCTTGCCAAGACCGTCAAGCGATTCGAAGGCAGCAACGATCTTCGCATCTGGGCCGTCTACGCCAACCGGTCGCTGCACAAATTGCTTCGCGAATCGATCGAATCGGCGTGGGAAAACCTGTGCAAAGGAGAACTGTTTCCACAGCAACCATTTCCTTGGGACAAAGTGCATCTGTTGCATGTCAAGGACGTGTTGTCAGGAATGCTTCCCAATGTCGCGTTGTCGATGGATAGTTTTGACTTTGATTATGACCGGGCTGCGGAACAGTTTTTGAGTCGTCAAGATGCGTCTGAGCTGTTGCCGCGGTGTTCGGCACTGTTTATCGACGAGGCTCAAGACATGGGGCCATCGGTATTGAAATTGTTGTTATCGGTCGTCGAGCAAACGGACCCGCAAGACACCAACAGCCGCTCGGCTCACATTTTCTACGACAACGCTCAGAACATCTACGGACGAAAAACGCCAAAATGGTCCGAGTTTGGGCTCGATATGCGAGGCCGCAGTACGATCATGCGAGAAAGCTTTCGCTCCACCGCTCCGATCGCCGAACTCGCTGTCAACGTGTTGCAACGTTTAACCCCGCGAGACCAACGCCAAGACCAGAACGAGTTGTTGAGCATGGGGTTGTTAGATCGAACCGAACGCAACGGCTTGGAATGGTTGAACGTTCGATTCAATCAGATCGAAGGTCCCAAGCCAATCTTTCATCCATTTGATCATCGAACCGCCGAGATCGAGGCGATTACGACTCATTTGAAGTACCTGATCCAACAGGAAGGAATCTCACCGAGCGACATTTGTTTGTTGTACAACGGCAAATCGGTCGTTTCCTTGTTGCAAGAAAAACTGGCGCCCAAGTTAGCCGAAATCGGCGTCGAGTTATCGGTTCAAACCAACCGTCCGTTCGAGCGGAATGCCAACACGTTGATCGTGACGACCTCGCACTCTTACAAAGGCTACGAATCCGAAGTCGTCATGATCCCCTGTGTCGACCAATTCGTTACCGCCGGCGGTGACATTCTCGCTCGCAATCTTTATGTCGCGATGACGCGAGCCCGATCGTTGTTGGCGTTGTACTGTACCCGCACCGGTTCGGCCGCTTCGGGGCGGTTGTGCCGAACGATTGAACACTGCGTCAAAGCGATGAATACGACGCCGGAGATCGAGATATCGACCAGTGCCGGAGAGGACCAACAGGACGTCTTGGACCGCATCGGACATGAACATCGCCAATGGCTGGCCGATCTATGGAATCGTTTTGAGATTCACCAAGAACCCATCACCGACAACGACGGCACGTTGTTGGCGGAACCGCTGTTTTGGTTTGAACACCAAGACGGCAAATTCGCCTGCTTTGCGGATGATTCTGTGACTGAACAGCAACCCAAGGTGCCCAACACCGAGCAGATCATGGTGTTAAAACCTGGTTCGAAGCTGGTTTAGGTTTGTGCTAATTTCGCGACGAAATGCTTCACCGCTAGTTGATTTAATGAGCCGCGACGCGTGAGCCGCCGGGTTCCACGCACTGTCCGGTGCCATTTGCAATTGGATTCAATCAACAAGCCGTTCACCGCGTTGGTCGAAAGCGGCTAACCCATTGAGACACGGTCGATGTTGGTGCCGAGGTGCCAGTCGAACAGCCACAGCCGCTGCCCCGATGCGGATCCCCACGGCATCCGCAACCCAGACTTGGCCTATCATCCGCTGGATAGGGGACCATGCTGCGTGTTTTTCCGGTTTTTTTACACGCATCCGGCACTTTCGATCTAATAAAGGGCTCGATGGATCGTTGTGACTATGATGTTTCGGCGATCTATAATGGCTATGGCCATCTCCTTTTGCACCTGGAACTTGCTGTCATGCATGCGACCTCGCCCGCTCGGGCCCTACTCGGTTTCGGTCTTTTTTTGTCACTCGCCATAGGAAACGTCATGGCAGAACCCATCGGCATCATGGAACGATACGCTTTGACGGACGATCGCGAGGCGTTTCTTGCTGAACTGATCCCCGCCAGTGATGACTATTACTTTTACCACTGTTTGCACTACCAAACCTCGGGCCAATTGGACCGCGCCGAAGTCTTCCTGAACGATTGGTTGGCTGAAAACAAAGGCCGAGAAACCGCGGTCATTCGCGGCATGATCGATCGCCAACGGCTGCTGACCTATTCACAGACCCCCGAGCGAACGATCGACCATTTGGTCAAACGGCTTGGTGTCCAATTGCATCATCCTGCGCCGCCGGTCAAAGGCGAACGACGTTACCCGAGCCAGTTTGATGTCGCACTGTTGGATCTTGATCGTTTGGTTCGAGAGGCGGTGCAGCAGGATGACACGCTGTTGCCGATCGGGATGCAGCGATTGGCCGAAAAGTATCGAAGCGGCGAAACCGCGGGTCTAAAACTGAATTTGCATGATTTTCTCGCCCGAGTCGATCATGCCACGATCAAAGACCTCGACGAGCTGGTGATTCGCGAACTGCAATCGCGACGAAAACAAGAGGTCCGTTTTGGCGACTTGGCGGCGCATCAAGTGCTAACGCTTGCCGAACTGGATCGTGTCGCGGCGGCGGTGCCCGAGATCACCGACGATAACTCGTTTGTGTCGGCCAAGTTATTGCGTCTGCGTCCAAGCGACGATGTTGATTTGTCACAGCAACCGGCTCAGCGGCGGGCCTACCTGCAGCGAGTCGATGCCTATGTTCGTACGCTGCCACCAAGTTACAACTCACTGAAAGCCTCGTCGGCGTTCCGTTTGCTCGAAGCCAATTTAGCGGCCGGTGTCTACGATCGCGAGCTCTTTCTGCGTTATCTCGCGTTGCCGCGGCACAGTCCCATCGTGCACCCGGAATGGGCAAAACGTCCTGCACCGAAGGCGAACCTTGGTGAAAACTTCATGCCGATGGCTCTGCTGCCGCCGATCGGGGACGAAGTTTCGCTGGTCCGCGTCTACCTCGAACACTTTTTGAAGGACGCCGATAACAGCGATGCATTCGCAGAACTGATCCAACCCGATTACCTGTGGCGTGTGTTTGCCGAAACCAAGTTGATGTTCGGCATTGGTGACGAAGAACAATGGTATCGCTTGCTGTCGCCTGCCGAGCGGCAATCGATCCGTGATTCGGTCCAGCTGCGACTGGCCCCGCAAAACAAACCGCGATTTGATAGTGACAATCCGGCGCAGTTGATCGTGGATATCAAAAACGTCGACGAATTGGTACTTCGCATCTATGAAATCAACTCACTCGCTTTTCTGCGAACGCACCAAGAACCGCTGGACACCGACATCGATCTTGACGGATTGGTCGCCACCCACGAGCGAAAACTCACCTACACCCAACCTGCGGTTCAGCGTCATCGCGAAATTTTGGAACTCGACGAAATCCGTGGTCGAGGCGTCTGGGTGGTGGATTTGGTCGGCAAAGGCGTCCGCGCTCGAGCGATGATTCGCCGCGGCGAACTGCACCACGTCGACACGATCACCGCCGATGGAATGAAATTCACGATTGTTGATGAAGACCGCAAACCGATCGCTCACGCCCGCATGATCGTCGCGGGACGCGAATTTCTAGCCGACGATTCGGGCTCGGTGACGTTGCCGCCGGTATCCGATGCCACTCACCGCGATGCGATCGTGAGCGATGGTGAATTGGCCGAAAAAATCAAATTTTCTCACTTTGTCGAAGATTACGTTTTGACCGCCGGGATGCACCTGGATCGCACCCAAGTGCAATCAGGTGAAAGTACTTCATTGCTGATCCGCCCACGCATTGCCATGGGCGACACCCCGCTCGATCCTTCGCTGTTGACCGATGTCAGCGTCCAAATCGAGGCGGTCGATCTGGATGGCATTACGACCACCAAAACGATCGAGGACATCAAATTAAATTCGCAGGGCGATTTGGTGGTGCCGTTTCGCGTCCCCGCTCGAGTGTTGCAGGTTCAAGCGTCGTTGAGCGGCCAAATCCGCTCGTTATCGACGAACCAGTGGCGTAGGCTTCGCACGACTCAGCAGTGGCAAATCGCTACGATTCGGAAAACCAATTCGACACATGATGCATTCCTGACGCGTGATGGTGATGAATATGTGATCGAAGTTCGCGGTCGATCCGGCGAAGCGATTGCCGGGGCGACCGTCTCGATTTCGCTCTCGACCCATGTCCGCGGCTCCGAGATCAAGCAAACGCTGCAAACCGATCAACAAGGCAGGGTACGGTTGTCGTCACTGCCATACGTGAAGCGCATCAGCTTCGCTGCCGGATCGGGGCCGCGACATACTCGTGACCTAAAACTTGACGAGGTGTTTTGGCCTAACACCGTTCACACAACCACGGACATCGGAATTGAATTGCCGGTGGTTGATTCGCCCGACCCGGTCTCGGATCGCTACCGATTGATTCGACTACGCGCGGGAGTCAACGACGCCGATTTGAGCGATCAATTGGTGATCGACAAAGGACTGCTTCGCATCAAAAAGCTGGCGGCGGGCGATTACCGTTTGATCGACCGTAACACCGCGGCACCAACCGCGATCGCGGTCGTCGATGGGCCGGTGATCGACCATGTCGCGGTTGGAAAGATTCGTCATCGCGAGGTCTCACCCATCGTTCCCCTCGGCGTGGCGTCGATGGTACGGGATGCGGAGGGCTTGCGAATACAGTTGTCTGGACAAACCGACTTGGCTCGTGTGCATGTGTTCGCGACTCGGTACTTGGATGTGGAAAGTCCCGCGGATCCGCTGCATTTGCCAATGCCGGGATTGCGTGGGCGAAGCGTTTCGCTTCCTCGATGCGGTTACATCAGTGATCTACGATTAGGCGACGAATACCAATACGTGCTGCGTCGCCGGTACGCCGCCAAGTATCCCGGCGTGATGTTGCCGCAGCCCAGCGTGATCTTGAATCCCTGGGAAACCGAGGAAACAAGCAATACCAGCCAATCGGTGACGGCGGGGGATGAACCGAGGGCGAGTGCCCCGCAAGACAATCTGTCGCGGATGAGAGCCGAGGCGGATCGTCGAAGTGAGGACACCGAAGCCCCAACGTCGGACTACGACTTTTTGGCGGATTGTGGCGTCACTATCACCAATCTGCGACCCGACGAAAATGGGGTTGTCAGTGTGCCGGCTAATTTGATCGACGGGCTGCCGCTGCTGCAAATCATCGTTACCGATCCATCCACGGTGATCCAGCGAACCATGACGGCTCCGCTCGACGATATCGAGACGATCGATCTGCGACTTGCCAAAGCGATCGCAGCCGAAAAAGCGGTCTCGTTTGAACGAGCCGTGACGATCGTATCGAAAGACAAACCGCTCGATTTCCAGCAACTTGGGTCGGCTCAACTGCAGGTTTATGGAAATGTCGCTGCGTTGTTGAAACTGTATCTGACCTTGGTTCCCGACCCTCGGCTCGAAGAATTTCAGGAACTCGCCACGTGGGATCAACTCGAAAAATCAGCCAAGCTGGAAGCCTACTCTCGATTGGCAAGCCACGAACTACATCTATTCCTAAAGATGCATGACCCCCACTTTTTTGCTGAGATCATCAAACCTTATCTCGAAAACAAAAAGGAAAAGCAGTTTGTCGATCACTGGCTGCTCGAAGACGATCTGAAACCGTACACCGAGCTGTGGAAATACAATCAACTGAACTACGCCGAGCGAGCGTTATTGGCAATTCGGATGCCTAAGGTTCGCAACCAGGTGCAACGCGAATTGAAGGAATGGATCGATCTGCAGGACACCGATCACCAACAAATCCGCATCAACATTGAAAGCGCGCTGAAAGCCAACGTCATGTTCGAAGATTTCGGCAGCGACATGATGATGATGGATGACATGGCCGAGTTCGAAGGACTTGGCGGCAGGGGCGGCGGGATGGGAGGCGGCGGATTTGCGTTTGGCGGCGGCGCGATGCCCCGCAACGACAAAGCCAAGGCGGCTCCCGCTCGAAAGAAGCGATCGTTGGATCTCAAAGATTTTGAATCGCTTGACCGAGAACGACTGGGCGAAGAAGAGGAAAAGCGAGTGTTGGGCCGATTCTCGCGTCGCTCCGCTGCGAGGGAGTTGGCTTTCTTTCGTGAACTCGACTCGACAAAACAGTGGGCCGAAAGCCAATGGGATCAAGTTTTTACCGTGCAGGAACCGTTTCCCAGCGATCTGATCGAAGTCGATCCGTTTTGGGCTGACTTGGCACTCTCGGACAGCGACAATCCACCGGTGTCGTCGCATCTGTTGTATCCCGTAGAGAATCGTCACGCCGCGTTGGTGGCGCTTGCGATGTGCGGGTTGCCACTGAAATCGGGTGATATCAGTTTGCCCGGCAACGAAGGTGAATCCTACGCTCCGGAACATCCGGTTGCCGTGGTGATGAAACGGTTGCGGACGCTAAAGGTCAACGACGACGCCAACAGCAGCATCTTGGTGGGGCAACGGTTCGCAGCTGCCAATACGCCGCCACCGAGCCAGAATCGCCGCAGCGAAGAGCCCAAGGAGTTTCTGACAGGCGTCGCTTACAAGGGGCAAACCGTCATTTCGAATCCCACAGCCAATCCACAAACCGTCGATGTGTTCTGGCAGATCCCCGAGGGCAGTTTGCCGCTGAGCGGTAGCCAAGTGACCGACAGCAAGACCGTCACGCTCGCTCCGTTTGCGGTCCACGCGGTTGAGTACGAGTTCTACTTTCCCGCCGCCGGCGATTTCCCGCACTATCCTGCCACGGTCGCAAGCGATGGCGAGTTGCTTGCCCGTGCCCAGAATCGATCGTTTAACGTCGTTGATCAACCAACGGAATTGACTAGCGTGACGTGGGACAAGGTCGCTCGTAGCGGCACCGCGGCCGAGATCACTGATTTCCTCGCCTCGGCGAACCTTCGCGATCTCGATTGGATGTTGATCGCACATCGCATGCAACAGCCGGACGTGTATCAAGCCGTCATCAAGGTGCTGCGAAGTGCCAATCTCCCCGAATCGGAACTCTGGGCCTATTCGCTAAAGTACCGTGATGAACCCGCGATTCGCACCTATTTGTCGCTTTCGGACGATTTGGTCGAACGAGTTGGACCGGAACTGGACAGCCCGCTGCTGCAAGTCGATGCGATCGAGCGACGGATCATCGAGATGCTCGAGTACGCTCCACTGGTACGGGCTCGTATTCATCGTTTGAAGGCCGAAAACGAGATTCTTAACTCGACCTTCCTTGACCAATATCGTGACTTTGTCCGCGTGCTGGGGTTCCAAAGCGAGATCCCGCAAAACCAACGTCTTGCCTTGACGTACTATCTTTTGATCCAAAATCGAATCGAAGAAGCAATCGATACGTTTGCCAAGATCGACCGAGACTCGATTGCGACCCAATTGCAATACGACTACATGGACGCCTACTTGGCCATGCATCAGGGCCAATACGACCGAGCCGAACAAATCGCCAACCTTCGCCGTGATGAATTGGTGCCGCGTTGGCAATCACGGTTTGGTGAACTGGCGAACCAGCTGCGTCAGCGCCGCGATTTGCGAATGAACGAGCAACTTGTTTCCAAAGACCCCGCCAAGGGTGAACCCGATGCGATCCAACAGGGTAGCGGTGATCTAGCGGTACTCGATCGAGAACAGCAACAAGCCTCTGCTGCGGACGAGCAACCCGAGGTCCTTGTGCGTGTCGAAGGCGACTCGTTGCGAATCGATCATCGTCAATCCAAATCCGCGACGCTGAATCTGTACGGTGTGGATCTCGAGTTGCTGTTTAGCAAGGCTCCGTTTGTTCGCGAAGATCTGCAGCGAATGGCGATGGTCAAACCAACGCGGAGCGAAACGCTTGACTTTGATCAAGCCAATGGGGTGGCCCGTTATGAGCTTGATGAGAACCGCCGTCGACAAACGTTGTTGGTGGAAGTTGTCGCGGGAGCCTCACGAGACACGGCACTCTATTTTGGTGGCGAGATGACGACCTATGTCTCGGAAAGCTACGGGCAGCTGCAGGCCAGTGATGCGAAATCTCACCATCCTATCGATACCGCGTATGTGAAGGTCTATGCAAAGTATCCCGATGGAGACGTCCGTTTTTATAAGGACGGTTACACCGATTCACGCGGCCGATTTGATTACGCCAGCGTCAGTGCCGATGATGCCAAAGGTGCGACCCGTTTTGCCATCCTGGTGATCAGTGCAGAGAAAGGTGCATCGTTACACGATGTCGCTCCGCCCCGATAAAGGTCTTTGTTGTAGCTAGTGTCGCCAGACGGTGGACCACGTTCGGGCGAACGTAACTACGGCTTGGATTCTGCAGTATTTATGCAGATGCTCTAATCGTTAGCGGTCGCGGGCCATCGGCATGATCACGTAACTGAAACCATCATCGGTGGTTAACAGTGCGGGTTTGGATGACGATTCGATTTCCATGATGAAATTCGTTTCGTTATCCAACACCTTGCAGAAATCGGCGACGTAACGATGGTCCATCGTCAACGTGATGGTTTCGCCGTCGTAGGGAATCGGCAATTCGATCTGCGACTCACCAATGTCGGCTGTGCTGGCTTCGAGTTTCAGCGTGCCTTCACCAAAGGTAAAATCGATCCCTCGGCTCTCATGATCGGTCACAATCGCGGCTTGACGAAGTGCGGCAAACAACGGTCCGACCGCCATGTCGATCTGTTGGGCCGTTTCACGTTTTGGGAACACTTGTCGCCAATTCGGATAACGCCCTTCGACCAATCGTGAATAGATGACCGCTCGTGGGGTCCGAATCAGCAAATCGTTAGAGCGGGCTGCCACGTCGACGGTGTCGTCTTTGTCGCTGACGGCACGTTCCATCAACTGGATCGCTCGCGTGGGCACAATCGTACTGGTTCCGGTCGTCTGGTGACCACCTTGTGATTCGCCAGTCCCTTCCATCTTGGCCAACCGGCGACCGTCGGTACCGACCGCAACCACCGAGTCGCTTTCCATTTCAAGCAGTACCCCACCGAGAGCGTAACGACTGCTCTCGGCGTCGGTGGCAAACACGGTGCGGCGAACCATTTCACGGAACAAACGGGTCGGTAGCACGTGGTACTTGTCTTCGTTGAATTCCGCGACGCTGGGGAATTCATCAGGATTGTTGCCGGGAAGCCGGAATTTACTGCGGCTGCCGGTGATACGAATCCCCGCTTCATCGGTCTCGATCGTCAGCGTTTCGTCATTGCTTTCTCTCAGGATCGCCATCGTCCGTTGGACGGGCAGCAATGCGGTGCCTTCGGTTTCCACTTCCACCCCTTCTTCGAGATCCAAGCGAATCCCGACATCCAAGTCGGTGGCGGTCAAGGTGATCCGCGAACCCGATGCGGTCACCTTCACATTTTGAAGAATCTCTTTGGGCGAACGAGTCGGAGCGATGCTGGCGGCAAGTGCAAAAGCAGCGGTGAGCGATTCGCGTTGGCAAGTGATCTTCATGGAACCATGGACTTACAAAGAGAAAGAAGATTTCGTAGCCATGTTGTACCGGTTCATGGGCGGATGTGTGTAGTGGTGAATCCTTTCTACAGCTGAACATTCACTGGGTGGCTATCAAAGGCTTAAAGAATATATAAATCGTCGTAGTCTTAATTCGAGCAAAGCAGCTGTTGGTAAGTCTAGATTCACAATCGTAACTTGTTGATACAGAAAGAGTTGCGGTTCAGGTAGGAATGTGGAAAAAGCGTGAATGTCAGGTGTGTGAATGGTTGATAACCAGGGCAAAGTCCAACACGGGCCAACACCGCCACGAAACGACAAACAGACCGCGATGACAACCGTCCACCAAGGACGCTCGAGGAATGAACAGGTTATCCACGAAAAAAATAGTTTTGAAAGCTTTCCTCGTCACCACCAATCGGGGCGTTTCACGATGCCAGTGAGTGTGCTCGTGTAACGTTGTTGCAGCGAGACCAAGCTGGATCCGAGGTAAAGATGGAGAAGGGGCGACAAACAAATCGAGCTCGCTTCGCGGCGAACCCTTGGATCCCCAGCGAGTCCCTCAAGCACGATTTGTCGCTGGACCTCCATCACGCCGAGACCGACGTCCACTTCAATCCGATGATGGCCAGCAGCAGCAAACCGAGAAAGAAAATCCGGGGCAACGAAACCGGCTCACTCAGAAACAGCATGCCAAAGGTCGCGGCGCCGACAGCGCCAATTCCCACCCACACGGGGTAGGCGGTGCCGATCGGAAGCTCGCGTACCGCGATGGCGAGCAACACCATGCTAAGAATTAACGCGACGGCGGTCATCAAGCTCGGCCAAAACCGGGTAAACGCGTCGGTATACTTCAGCCCCACCGCCCACGCGGTTTCTAACAATCCGGCAATCAACAAAATAATCCACGGCTTCATGACGATGCTCCTACGGAAACTAAATTCGTAAGTGCGTCGTCTTGTCTTGACCGGGTACGGCGCGTCTCGTCCGGGCGTAGCGAAACCGATTCTAACGAATGACGCGGTCGTGACAACGGTCTCCACCCGATCAAAACGTGTCGGAATCTTTTTTGACGCCTCGCACAAGTGCCACCACCTCGTCGGCACATCCCCATGCGACGGTGTAGCCGCCGCCGCCATGACCATAGTTATGTACCACGGGGCGGGCTGAGGAGCTCGTGTCCAGCTCAAGCCGGACGGCATGACGGCCGGGGCGAAGCCCGACGGCGGTGCCTAGCACGTTGGCGTCCTTGATCTCGGGCACAATTTCAGCACAGCGAGCAAGGATCGCCGCGGTATCGGTATCGCGTTCGCTGCGGTCCCAGTCACCTTCTTGCGCCGTCCCGCCAAGGATGACGTCGTGGGTGCGAGGCAGCACCAACGTGAATCGATCGTCCTTTTGATAGATCCGCGTCGATCGGCGGAGCCCTTCGGGACGAGCCACACGGACGACTTGCCCGCGAATCGGAAAGACCTCTTCATCGTGGGCAAATTCACGAGCCTCGACTCCCGTACAATTCACGACAAGATCAAACTCGGGGAACAACGAATCAGGTGATTCAATCGTTCGCGTGACAAACGCTGCGTTGGCGCCGGCGACACGTTGTTTCAATTGCCTCATGAAGATGGGAACGTCGATCACCGGCACGGTGACGCGGAACGCTTCGGCACAGGGCACTCCATAATCGGCGCCGTCGACTCGTTCCCATTGGTCGACAATGTCGAGCACGTACGCGCTGTCGTCGGGATCGAGACAGAAACGAAGGTGTTGTTCAAAAAAGACGCCCGAGTCAGCGTCGGCGCTTTGTTTGACATACTCGTCGTACGTGGTTTTGGCCCACGAAGTCACGCGGTCCATGGGATACGTTCGGTGCGGCCACCAATAGGCGCCAGCCGACATCGAATTGGTTTGCTCAAACGGTTCCTTGCTAAACAGCGTTACCGCAAAACCAGCTTCCAATAGCCGCAGAGCGGACGTCAGCCCCATCAATCCTTGACCGACAATCGCGATGTTACCTTGGACTGGTTTGTTCATGACGGTTCTTTCAGGCTTAAAACGGCGATCGAAAGTAATGGTTACCGAGGGTGGTGCAGAAGCTCGGCCTGCCGCTGCTTCGCCAAAATATCCTCCATCACCTCCAGCTCGGTGTAATACATCGCGCTGGGGTCGATACCTTGATCGTCCAGCCACTGCAAATGATCACGCATCTTTGGCTGGCGAGCATACGCCGGCAGGATCACCAACCAAATGATCCAAAGCACGGCAATCGAACCCGCCAGCGATACCGCTCGGTAAACGCGTCCGCGTGGGGTCATGGCGTCACCGCATCCGCGAAGATGACTTTGAACATCAACCAAGCCATCAGCAAAGTCAAAATCAAGTTGAGCGATTGACCGCAGACATACAGAACCAGAGGTTTGCCGCCTTTGAGTTGAGGAAACAATTGACGGAAATTGGTTTCCAACCCGATGCTAACAAACGCCAAACAGAAGAGCCAACCGCGAAGCGTTTTGGTCGACCCGCTGATCATCGCGTTGATCAGTTCCGGTCCGTTAATCAACGAGGAATAGAGTACCGAAAACAGGATCGACATCGAGACAAAGCCGAGCACAAATTTTGGGAAACGATACCAGATTTCGGACAGCCCGATCTTGGGACCCGTTGGATCTCGTTCGACAAACGTGACCCAATAGATCGCCACGCAGAAAGCGGTCACGCCGATTAGAATGTTTTGGATCATCTTCACGGTTGCCGCGACTTCGAGTGCTTCGTCGCCCAGCACCGCACCGGCGGCTGCCACTGCACCGGTAGCATCAATCGTTCCGCCCAACCACGCGCCACCCAGGATGGGATCCATACCCGTGGCGGTGATCACCGCGGGCATCACCGCCATCATGATGACGGTGAATCCCAATGACAAACCAATCGAAAGTGACAATTCCTCTTTCTTGGCTTTGCATGCCGCCGCCGTGGCAATCGCGGCCGAGACACCACACACGGACATGTCCGCAGAGATCACCATATTGAGCGATTTGGATTGGATTTTTAGAATCTTTTGGCCAAACACGTACGTCGAAATCAACACGACCGGCGTGACCACCCAAGCGACAAACACACCGGGCAAACCCAAGGCTAACAAGCGACTCATCAGCACTTCCGCCCCAAGCAGTACCAAGCCGGTCTTGATAAAAAATTCAGTCGAGATCGCCGGACGCAGAAACTTGGGCGTGCCGACCGTGTTGCTGATGATCAGCCCCACTAACAGTGCCCACAATGCGTATTCAAGATTGTAGGCTTTGACCACGCTTTGACCCGACATCCAATACGCCAACGTCGCCAGCAGAAACACGAACGGGAACGCCGCCAAGAAGGCCGACGCAGATTTACCCCGCATCTGATTGGCGACCGCAAACAACGCCCCGATGATCACAAAGGCTCCAAGGATGCCTTGCCAACTTGATGCGATGGCGTCAATCGGGTTGTCGGTCCACTTGCCCGGTTTCGAGAGGTAGGGTTTTAGCGGACTGGTGATACTGACCGATTCGCCGGCGACGATATTTTCGCTGACGTGCTCGCCTTGGCTGAACCAAACGGCGGCGAAGGCACCAAGAAGCAACAGGCCGGCACACCAAATCGCCCACCAATCTTCGCTGGTCGACATGTCCTTCCACAGACTCGGTCGCGGTGGTGGTGTGGCAAGGACCGAATCGTCGTCGATCGATTCATGATCGCTGGATTTTGGTGAAGATGCTTCAGTGCTCATGGGTGGGAATCATGGGGTAGGAGGGTGGAAAAATCGGAATGCAAGACGCAATCGAGGCAAGGGGAAAGAACGAACAGAAAAACGAAGCTACAGAGCGGAACTAGAAAGCGATTCGCCGGCACGACGTTCGACCGCTTTGTTCATGCTGGTTCGCACTAACTGCAGCAACCGAATCAACTCCTTTTGTTCACGGCGTTTCAGATCGCTCATGACATCGCGTTCGAGTTCGCGTAGGTGTTCAACGATCGGCGAGACCAACTTGCGGCCTTCCTTGGTGATCGTCACATAAACCGCCCGACGATCGGTTTCACTTCGCTCGCGCGTAACGAGTTCACGTTTTAACAATCGATCGACCAATGCCGTGACGGCCGGGACGACTTGGACCAGACGCTCGCCAATTTCGCTGCACGTCAACGGACGGTCCTCCATATCCAAAATGCGAAGCAGATTGTATTGCGAAAACGTCATGTCGTGTTGGCGAAAGAATCGCGCTAAGTGATTGTCGAGTTGGTCCCCGGTGCGAACCAAGCTCACGACGGCTTCTTGATCCACGCTTGCGAAAGGTTCGCAGCGGTGCAGTTCTTGGGAAAGGTCGCTCATCAAAAGGAACCTGAAGGGAGGGATTCGTAAAGGAAGGTGAAGGATCGATATCAGTTGACGCAATAATACTTTATCGATAAGATATTCGCGAATCAAGATCTGATGTATGCGGTTTAAACCCGTTGCGACAGAGACTGGTTTACGGTCCCCCCCCTCCTTGAAAACTGCAAGTGGGATGCGTGCCCCCTTGGGCGCATCACCTTCCCTCTCTATCTATGGAAGTTTGTCGACATGCCAACCACGGCCATCATCGGTGGCGGGTTCAGCGGAACGCTGGCCGCCGTCAATCTTACTCGCTTCGCCACCACACCTCAGCGAGTTGTGATCATCAACTCAGGAAGCCCATTTGGCCGCGGGACCGCATACGGAACGACGCGTAGCGAGCATTTGCTGAACGTGGCAGCCCGAAACATGTCGGCTTTTCCGGATCATCCGTCGCACTTTTTCGATTGGTTGCGCTCGCGAAGCGAGTTTGATGCGATCGACGACGATACCCTTCGCGAAACGTTCATTCCTAGGCGAATTTTTGGTGATTATGTTCGTGGCTTAGCAGCTCACTATCTCGGTACGGCGGATCCTCGATCCAGCGTCCAGTGCGAAGTGGTAGAGGATTCTGCCGTCGACGTAGTTCCGCGCGGTTTGTCGGCTAGCGGCAACCAAGGGGGCGTGGTGATGTTGGAAAACGGCGAGCCGATCGAAGCCGAATCGATTTTGTTGGCGACCGGGAATCAACCGCCGGCCGGATTGCCCGGCGCCAGCGTACTCGCGAACGATCGACGTTATTGCGGCAACCCATGGAAGGATTGGCACGAGAATCTTCCCAGCGACGACAAGCACATTGTGATCTTGGGGACCGGGCTGACTGCGGTTGATGTGATCGTGACACTTCGCAACAAAGGGTGGTGCGGAAAGGTGACCGCGATCTCTCGCAATGGAATGTTGCCGCAGCGTCATTTCCGTGGCATCGAGTGGCCACAGGTGATCCCTGATGACGGGCAAACGCGTTCGTTAAAAGAGTTGGTGCGATTGATTCGCCAGGATTGTGAACGTCTGCGGGGCGCCAGCCAAAACCCTGCGATCGCGGTCGACAAATTGCGAAGTCGCACGCAACAGTTGTGGAAGGACCTATCGCTCGATGAACGGACATTGTTCTTGAAAAAGTACTCGGCGGACTGGAACGTGATTCGTCACCGTATCGCCGGCCCGATCCATGATGCAATCACCGATGCGCTCGACTGCGGTCAATTGACCATCACCCCAGCGACAATCCAATCGTTAACGGCGGGTGAACATGGTATCGAAATTCAGATGGTGGATCGCGAAGGATCGCCGAAACGCATCGAAGGTGACTTGGTCATCAATTGCACAGGTCCCAAATCTCGATTCTCCGATTCCGCGTTGCCGCTGTATCGCAATCTGTTCGATCGAGGTTTGGCCAAACCGGATGCTATGGACATGGGAATCGCGGTGGCCGATGACTTCACGGTACTGGACACCAATGATGCTCCGGTGCCTTTCATGCGCGCGATCGGCCCGATCTTGAAGGGCACGTTATGGGAGAGTATCGCGGTGCCCGAACTGCGTCAGCAAGCGTACTTGGTAGCGCGGTCCATCCTGGATCAAGAACCGGTCGCGGTTTCTAACCTGGATACGATCGAGTACTGCATCTGAACGGATTCACGGTCACTTGATTGAATGTCAGCAGCCCTGCGTGAATCAGTTCGCCTCAGAAGATCAGTCTCGCCGTTGCTGATGGCGAGCATCGATCACACCGGCCGTCCCGACGCGGTGGCGACCGACGACGGGGTGTCTCCACCGACGCTTTGAAATTGCTGATCTGCCTACTTCGTATACAACTCCGGGCGGCGATCCGCGAAGACGGGAATTTTTGCACGAATCTCTTCCACCGCTGTGGTATCGATGTCGGCCGTGAACAGTCCTTCTTCCTCGCCCCCTTCGACCAGTACATCGCCCCACGGGTCAACGATCGCCGAGTGGCCACAGAAGGATACGTCGCCGCCTTGCCCCACTCGGTTGCAGGCAATCACAAAGAGTTGATTTTCGATCGCGCGTGCGCGGAGCAGCGTCCGCCAGTGATTCAAACGCGGATGAGGCCACTCGGCAGGAACGAGAATGAGTTGGGCACCAGCGAGCGCATATTGGCGATACAGTTCCGGAAACCTCAGGTCATAACAAATCGAAAGGCCCACCTGGCCCCAGGGTGTCGCGATCATAACGGGCTCGTCACCAGCCGTTAGATATTTCTCCTCGTCCATCAATCTGAATAGATGCATCTTATTGTAGCTTCCGAGCAGAGTTCCATCGGGTGCTGCCCAAGTAAGCGTGTTGCCATATTGATTTTCAGCGAGCAGCGAGAGATTGGATCCCACGATGTGCAGACGATGTTGCTGTGCAAGTTGAGAGACGTCGGCAAAGATGCCCTCGGTGGTACGGGTGACGAACTTCTCGGCTTGTTCCAAGACGTATCCTGTTGACCAAAGCTCGGGCAAAACGAGCACATCCGATCCGGCTACCACGGCCGCATCAATGAACGTTTTTAATGTTTCTAAATTGCGTCTCGGTTCGCCCAACGCAATATCCATCTGTGCTAAAGAGATTCTCAGTTTCATGGTAGAGCCTAAATAGAAGCGAATGACGCGAGCCACGAGGACCGTGGCATGTGGGGGTGCTGGTCAAGGATCGTGTCCAAGATCGCGTGGGTATTTGCCAGGATTGATGGCACCGGATCGTGCTCGCCAAAGCGAGTGACCCGTATCACATCGTTTGATTCCAGGTTGGAAGTCACGATTTCGTTCCTACGTTATAGCGGTCCGGTCGTCTGGATTCAGTGGATCAGTGAGATTGACGATTGGCACCTATAGGGACCCTGACACGGTCATGCAAAATGCCCGTTGCGTGCAAATCGGCGACCTCCTAGAGGAAATAACGAAAAAATTTCTGTTATTAATGTCTGAGTTCGTTTACAACCGCTCTATAAATGAGGACTGCGAACTATCGGGACTGTCCCCCTATTATGAGAATTCTCATTTCGTAAATTCGCTCTATAGAGAGTTTCTGTTTTCCGGATCGTGGTCACACCTTCGCTCATCCCTTTCTTATCAAATTGAGGTGGTATTATTAACGGTCAAAAGTGTCCTCGTCCTGCGTTCACCCTTGTTGAATTGCTGGTGGTGATCGCCATCATCGGCGTGCTAGTCGGTTTATTGTTGCCGGCGGTTCAAGCCGCGCGGGAAGCAGCACGGCGGATGTCGTGTAGCAACAATTTCAAGCAAATCGGGCTCGGTCTACACAACTACCATGCGGCCTACAACAAGCTGCCCAGCGGAGGCAGCGGGACTCGTCATCACACGGGGCGACTGAATTGTCTGGTCGCCCTGTTGCCGTTTATCGAACAGCAATCGCTATGGGAGATGATGTCCAATCCGCTGTTGGCTCAACCCGGTGAGTCCCCTCATTCGAGCGCCGCGATCACGCTTGGTTCAGGAACAGGTTGGCCGGCGTTTGGTCCAGCACTGCACATTGATATCGATGATTATCGTCCATGGCGAACGCAGGTTGTGTCCTATCGCTGTCCTTCCGATCCAGGGCAACCGGCAGGCGGAGCCGCGTTAACGAATTACGCGTATTCGCTTGGTGATTCGGTCAAACGAATCTTCTACAACGAAAACACCAATTGGAATACAAGTCCACCAAGCAATCCGAACATCTACCTTGATCGTGGTTCATTGCGAGGCGTCTTTACTCGAGAACGGTATCGAGGTTTCCGAGACATTCTCGACGGCACCAGCAACACGGTGGCGATGGCTGAAATCGCAACCTATCTCGGTGACACCGGCGTGATCGGTGGCGTGTTGGACAACAGCCACTTTTCGGGATCGGGCGGAGCTCAAACGGTTTCGCGTGGACCCGCGATTCTCGATACCCTACGCGACCCTCAGCGGCCGCTGTTCTATAGCGTTCCTGAATCGCAGCTCTTTACCACGTTTGGGCAATCACGCGGCGGCCGTTGGTACGACGCACTGCCAGCGATGACGTCGATCACCACGGTGTTGCCACCGAACTCGCCGAGCGTGATGGGATTCAATGGCTACGGAACCTATTGGGAACATGGTGTCTATAGCGCATCGAGTCGCCACCAAGGTGGTTGTCACGTGTTGTTTGCCGATGGGGCAGTGAAATTCATCACCGACAGCATCGATTCGGGCAACACCGCGTCGGGTTGGAGCATTTCTAAGGACAACAGCAACGTCGGAGAAAAGAGTCCTTACGGTTTGTGGGGAGCCCTCGGTTCGGCTGCCGCCAAGGAAACGGTTCAAGCCGATTTCTAAAGTACGCCGACAGGAGCGCGGCTGTGTCCCGTTTAGAAAGCCTGGTTCTTCCTTGCGGGACGCTCATCATCGTAACCCGATGCGTCGGTGAAGTACCGAGTCAAGATAACGATTCCCTTGCTCACGCTTCGGGTTGTGATATTCCAGAGCCAAACGCTCTTTAACGCCAACAGCTCACAGGATGCCCGGTCGTTTTACTGGCATGTGCCACACGATGTCGGTTCTTTTTCTTTCCTTCTTCTTTTAGGACTCCCCAACATGTTTCATAGGTTATTGATGTTGATGCTTTTGGTCGCGCCGTGTGTGATCAGCGGGTGTGACAGCGGTCCGACGTCGGAAGTCAAACCGCTCGAAGACAAATCGGTCTACGAGGCCGAAGAGTCTCGCTTTGAGTCAGAAAATGCCGGAGGCGGTGGCGTCTAAGCGAAAGAAAGTGTCCGTAAAAAGGTGTCCGACATTTTTTGCTAGGGAGTTAACGTCAACCGCAGTGTTGGCGGGGATGCGTCGGGGTGTCGCCGGCTGGCGAATCCATGCACGTAACAATCCTTGATGCCGGCAGTTTCCGAGACCAGGATCAGCGTAGCACCGCCGTTGGTGTCTTGGTTCAGGAACTCGGCAAGTTCGGGCGTCGCGATACTGAACATTCGCGTGGGATCGGATTGGGGCACGACAAATTTCCCCAGCAACTTGGTTTTTGCAGGGTCGAGCGTCACGCCGTCAGCAAGCATTCCGGGTGATGATTGCCACCTCAGCGTCGCTTCGTCCCAATCTTCGAGTGACTCGTCGGTCAACCCGTAAACGGCAAACGTGGCATCGGGCATTAATGATAGAAAACCGATCTCGGTGGGAACGCCTTGCAACTGCAGTTTGGCCGAGTGGACCGTTCGCTCGGAAACAAACGATAGATCAAAATGCAGATAGCCACGGCGGCGGAAAGGCGTGCCCCAATGAAAATCAGGCGGTTCTTTCACCAACAGGGCAACTCGCGACACCTTTTCTTCGGACTGTTTGCTCGCCATCACGTAGCCGTCGCGGCCCTCGCCAATGGCGGTCGAGATTTGAACGGTTGATAGTTCGTCCGTAGCGTAGGAATGCCTCGGAGCATCCGTTGCTTCGTCGTTGCTTTCCCTGGTAAATGTTTCAATTCCCACACGGGTGAATCGTCTCGCATCATGGGTGGTCACTGAGACGGTCGCACCCGAGGACAGATGTTTCGCATCGACGCGACCGTTGACCACGGTCAAATCCGAATTGCCGTCGGCGGTGACGTTCACACCGAACACGGTACCGCGATCGATCAATAGTGAAGTGGGGGTTTGCACCTGGAAACCCTCACCGCCAGCATGGACTTTGGCAAGGATACGACCTGAGTGCACAAAACATCGATCCGAGCCAATCAATTCCAAATCCGCTGGGCCTTCCATCGTCACGTCGACCAAACCAATCCGTAGTTCGGCAATCCCGCGAGCGAGAACAAGTCGGCCACGACGCAGCGAGGATCCTGGGACAGTCGGGATGGTCGATCCCTGCCATTGGCAGTTTTCGGTTTTGACGATCAGCCCCATCTCTTGGTCACCACCGCGATCAAAGTATACCCATGCGGAGGTCATGAAAAAAAGAATCCCAGCAGCGATCCCAAGGTACGCCCATTTGGGCATGGACCACCACCGCGACGATGACGGCAGTGTCGCCGAGGTCACCGGTAGGAATGTCATGGCCCATTTTTCGGGAGAAACCGCCAATTCATCTTTCGTATAGGTGATCGCGGCACGAGTTTGTAAGGATTCAACAAAATCGCGTTTAAGTAACGAATCCGCGACAACGCATGCTTCCAGCTCTGCTAGCTGAGCTTCGTCCGCCTCTTCGTCGAGCACCAAATCACGCAGCGCGCAGTAGCGGTTCCAGCGATCGGGGTTTACTTCGTTTTCGGTCGTCATCGTTTTCGGTTGGTTTTATGTTTCACGATCCATCCGCATTCGCGTTGCGACACAATCACGCAAAGTTTCGCGGACTCGGTTGATCATGCGACGAACAGTGGCACTGGAACGGTTGGATGCTTGGGCAACCACTTCGAGGGGAATTTCGTTTCGGTACCGATCTTCGATTAAAGCGCGGTGATGATCAGGAAGCAGTTCAATACATTGATCCAGCGCGGTCACATAGCGTTCATAGTGTTCACGATGATCGATCAGTTCCGAAGAGACAAGTTGCGTCAAATCGTCACTGAAACGTAGTCGTTCACGGCTTTGTCGTTTTCGCCAGGCACGCACTTGGTTGTACGCCACTGTGCAGGCCCAGGCTGCGAAATTGGTTCCACTTTGGAAGCGATCAAATTCACGCCAAGTCACTAGGCAAGTTTCTTGGAAGACTTCGTCGACATCATTTTGGGTTGGAAGCAGGCTTCGCAAATACAGCAAAATCACGCGGCGATGTTGTTCGAACCGTTGGGTGTATTCTCGTTGCCGATCGAGTTGTCCTCGCTGCAACGCGGCATCATTCGCTTCGGCAGCGCTGTCGATTTGATCCGACGAAGCGTCATCGACCGATGAAGGGACACCGGTTGGCGGCTGAGAATTCGCTTTGGCATCGTCCGTCATCCGTCGATCATCAAACCTCGATAGCGCTGGCTAGGGAAAGAGAGCCGAAGTTGGCTCTACAGGACACGATTTTAGCAATTTTTGTTTTTTATTGAGCTACGATGTCTCATTCCGCGTTTGAAGGCTCTTATGGGGCAACTCTCCCGCCCTGCAAATCCCTCCTCGAATTCGTTAACGAAACGGTATTTCTAATGAGACGTCTGAGTTCCCACCACGTTGCCGTTTTGGCCAGCCTGATGTTCGCCGTCGCGGGGACGATCGCCTCGGCCGACACGGGCAAACCGAACATCGTCTTTATCCTGACCGACGATCATCGCTGGGACGCAACGAGTGAATCTGGCGAAGCGTTTGTTCGAACCCCCAATCTCGATCGCATTACCGCGTCGGGAACCCGTTTCGAAAATGCGTTTGTCACCTTGGCGATTTGCTCGCCGAGCAGAGCCGCTTGTCTAACCGGCCGCTATGGAAGTGCCAACGGGGTGACGGAAATCGGAAAGAGTCAAATCCACCATTCGGAAGTCACCTTTGCCCAGTCGCTGAGAAGAATCGGCTATCAGACCGGCGTGACTGGAAAATGGCATTTGGGAAACAAGCCCGAGGATTGTGGATTCGACTTTGCATCGACCTGTTGGTCCAACGGCACGTGGTACGACCGCAAATTCACGGTCGCAGGCGAAACCAAAGTCATGCCAGGGTTTGTCGACGATGTCACCGCCGATGAGTCGATTCGTTTCATCCGCGAAGCGATCGAAAACGACGCTCCGTTTGTGTTGTGGATGAACACGCAGGTGCCGCACATGGACCACCGTCACCAATGGCCAGCAGAACAGGCTTATCTGGGGCAATATGAAGCATCTGAGATGCCACTTCCGCAAACCTGGGACGATGACCTTTCGGGAAAACCTGAATACCTGAAGTCGGCTCGCAACCGCACTCAAGCATTAGCGTATGGCTATGACGACCCAGCCAATATTCGTCAACACGCCAAAGAATACTTTGCCAGCGTCCAGCAGATGGACGCCGCGGTCGGCCGAGTGCTCGATGAAATCGAATCGCTCGAAATCCGTGACAACACGTGGATCATCTTCATGGGGGATAACGGCTGGATGCTTGGTGAACATGGCATGACCAGCAAGGTGTTGCCGTACGAGGAATCGATGCGGGTACCAATGGCGATCACCGGTCCCAACACGAAAACGCAAGTTGTTTCCGAGTTGGTTTTGAACATCGATTTGACAGCGACGATCTACGATCTAGCGGGATTGCCGATTCCAGAATCGCTACACGGTCGCAGTTTGCTGCCGCTGGTGCGTGCGGAAAAGCCTGCCGATTGGCGAACCAGCTTTCTGTACGAAGCTCCGTCACAACAATTAGGAAGCCAACCGTTGTGGGCCGTTCGCAGTTCACGTTGGAAGTACATTGAAACCGAAACGAGCGAAGGAGAACGTTTTTTAGAATTGTACGACTTGGATCGAGACCCGATCGAACAAACGAACGTGGCTAGTGATCCAAGCAACGCGATGGTCGTCGAAGATTTATCGAACCAACTACGCAAGCACCGCAGTGACATCGCCGCGGACGAGAAGACTTTGGTTGCGGAGAATCCGACAGAAATTGAAGCTAGAAAAGTTCCACAGGCTGAGAGTGTGCCCAATGCGGACCGAAACGCTGGAAGCCTATCTCACCGAGACGAGAAGGTTCGCAACGACCTCCACATCAGCGGGGTGTATCCGCATTTGACCACTTATGGCATCTACAGTCAAAACGGAGGCCACTTCAAGTCAGGGCATGATGAGTGTGGGATCGGAGCGATCGTGCCTTGGGCCGACAGACTGTGGATGGTCAACTACGCGCCGCATCAACCTCGCGGCAGCGAACACAAACTGTTCTCGATCGGCGAAGATCTGCAAACGCTGAGCGTGCATCCTGAAAGCGTTGGCGGTACTCCGGCGGGACGGATGATCCACGCGGAATCGAATCAATTGCTGATCGCTCACTACCTGATCGACGCCGAGGGCAACGTTCGTGTCATCTCGCCAGCAGACATGCCGATGCGAGTGACCGCTATCACGCGGCATCTGACTGATCCCGCGAACATGGTTTACTACATCGATATGGAAGGGGCGATTTGGGAAGCCAATGTGCACACGTTGGCGGTCAAGCGATTGTTTAAAAAACCGGTTCCCGGTTGGCATGGCAAAGGGGCTTATGTTTCTCAGGGACGTTTGGTGGTATCCAATAACGGCGAACACGCCGCGGGCACCTACGATGATCTGGTTGTCGGAGGCGCCGCAAAGAACAGCGAAGAACGTGGTGTACTAGCCGAATACGATGGCGAAAATTGGAAAATCGTCGAACGTCGTCAATACACCGAGGTCACCGGCCCCAACGGCATCGCGGGTGGAAGCGACGGCAATGACCCGATTTGGACGATGGGCTGGGATCGCCGCAGTGTGCGGCTAAAGGTGCTCGACGACGGAACGTGGCATACTTACTTGTTGCCCAAAGCCGCCTTTTGTAACGATGCCATCCATGGTTGGTACACCGAGTGGCCGCGAATTCGCGAGATCACCGACGGTCGCTGGATGATGGATATGCATGGCATGTTCTTTGACTTTCCCAAGACGTTTACCAGCCAAAACTCGGCTGGCATCAAGCCGATCGGAAGCCACTTGCGGTACATCCCCGACTTTTGTGCTTGGAATGACAAGTTGGTGTTGGCGACGGATGAAACCAGTATCCAAGGCAACCATTTGGCGGGACAACCACAAACGAATCTGTGGTTTGGCGACTACGAAAACCTGAAAGAATGGGGCCCTGCAAGCGGTTACGGCGGTCCATGGATCGAAGACAAAGTGACGGCAAACACCCCGTCGGATCCGTTCTTGGTTTCAGGGTTTGATCGCCGTGTTTTGCATCTTGCCACCGGACGCACAAAGCCAACCGAAGGCGAAGAGGCCCTCCGAGCGAGCGATCAACAAGAGATTCGTTCGATGCCCGATCGGCTCGCCTCATTACCCCGAGTCACCGTCCCTCGAGGCGATTGGCATCGCGCGGCCAAAGGCTATTCGTTTGACGTTGACCAAAGGGTCACGGTCTTTCTAGCCGTCGACCAACGTGGTAATCCAACCTTGGATCCCGCCTGGAAAATGACCGACATGACGCTCATATGGGGCAAGAATTTACAAGACGTGGTTTACGCTCGTTCGTTCGAACCGGGCACGATCACGATTCCTGAAAACGCAACCGAGCATCAACCGGGATCATTTGGGATGCCTCATACCGCGTTTGTGCTTGGATCCAAACCGAGTGAGCTGAACATCAAAACCGATCGCTCTTCGATTGTCACCCGACCGGTGGAGCAGCGAATCGTCGATGGCGATGCCACCCCCGTTGTTTTTGCATTGCAAGTGGACCGTCGTGGTGATGGCACTTGGGTCGATTACGAATCGATCGAAGTCCCCGCCGACGGATACGTGGCCTATGAATTGCCAGAGGATTTCGATGCAATTTGGTTGCGGCTGAAAACGAATCGTGATTGTGTTGCCACCGCGTATCTGCACCAAACGGCGGCCAAATTTGTCGACGGAAGCGCGTCCGAGAATCAGACGTTGTTTGCCGGACTTGCTAGCGTAGACGACGATCAAGCACGCAGTGCGTTGGTCTATGCCGCCAAGCAAAATCGAAATTTGCGTGTGATTGCGTCAGAGGACCGCTTCTTTGATTTCACCAAGGCAGGTTTTGAATTCAAAGCCGACGAAGACGATCCAAAACTAGCGGACCTATTGAACGTCCAACCGCAATTTACGGTCGATGAAGCTTCGGTAGTATTGAAGCACGGCGGAAAACGGTTGCGATTGCCCAAAGGAAACGCGGCCTATGACAAGCCGTTTGCGTCGGGATGGCCGCGAGATGTCCGCGAAGTCGAATCCGAGCGAGTGTTGGCGAATATCCATGGCACGTTCTATGAGGTGCCATTGGTGATCAACGGAGCCCCGCCGGCGTTCAACTTGATGCGTCCCGTGTCGAGCCACGCAAAACAGATCGCCGATTTCTGTACCTGGAACGGACTGCTCGTACTGACCGGCGTTGGCGAGGATGCGAAAAACGATGGTCACGTCTTCGCCGATGAAAAGCAGGATGCGGCGTTGTGGTTTGGCGGGATCGATGACCTTTGGAAGTTCGGCAAACCGGTCGGTCACGGCGGCCCATGGCTCAGCACAACGGTCAAGGCCGGACAGCCATCGGATCCGTACCTGATGAAGGGTTACGATCGCAAGTCATTATCGCTAACGCACGACTCAGACACACCCGTCACGATGCATGTCGAAGTGGACATCACCGGGGACGGTCATTGGCGACGCTACAAGTCGTTTGATGTGCCGGCCGGTGAAACGCTAACGTATTCGTTCCCCGATGCGTTCAGTGCGGCCTGGGTGCGTTTGATTTCGGCAAGCGACACGACCGCGACTGCTCAATTGCAATACGAGTGAGGGTTGCCGTGTTTTAGCAGGCGAGAAGTTCTCACTTAAAAACGAAACTCGCGTGCCACTAAATCGCGTAAAGGCTCACATTGTGAGCCTTTTTTCTTGGACTCTGACTCTCACCTTCCGGATAACCGCCACAAACTGCCTCATCGGACGCTTTTAACGCCATCGCTTTGCTGCGATTGAAAGTCGCGGCTCATAGCGTAACCCACCTTTAATGACGAGCGATCCCAGCTTTACGGGATTGCCGTCTTCTCATTTAAAGCTGGGGCAGCGTGATTTGATGTCGGGGCAACCAAAACAACGCGGACTTGTTCGCAAGCTGATCGATAATTCATTTTTACTGATCGTCGGGGCGGTGTCGGCTCTGGTGTGGGCGAACATCCATTCGCCCAGCTATCAAGCGTTTGTGAACTTTGATTTGGTGTCCTTATTCACCGCTACTCACGCCGGTGGTCATGATGCCGCCGAGCATGCGAGTTCGCATGGCTTTACGTTACATTTCTTTGTCAACGACATCGTGATGGCATTGTTCTTTGCGATCGCGGCCAAGGAGGTGTGGGAATCGTTGCTGCCCGGCGGATCGTTGGCGGATCCCAAAAAGGCAGCGACTCCGCTGCTTGCCACTGTCGGTGGGATCATGGGCCCAGCCCTGGTGTACATCGCGGGGACTTATTTCACCGGAACGCATGATTCGTTAGGCAAAGGGTGGGCGATCCCGTGTGCGACCGATATTGCATTTAGTTACTTGATTGCACGATTCATTTTTGGTGCCAGCCACCCAGCGATCGCGTTTTTGTTGTTATTGGCGATCGCGGATGATGCCGCAGGCTTGATCATTCTGGCCGTGTTTTATCCACAAGCCGAAATCCGTCCCGAATGGTTGTTACTGACCGTGGGGGCGATGTTGTTCACGATGCAGCTGCGGCGGTCGAAGGTTCATTCTCACTGGGCCTATCTGATTGGTCCGGGGGTCGTTTCGTGGTTTAGTTTTTATCAGGCCAACATTCATCCGGCCTTGGGTTTGGTCCCGATCATTCCCTTGTTACCTCATGCCCATACCGACCTTGGCATTTTTGCTCGCGAGG
Source organism: Novipirellula caenicola (assembly GCF_039545035.1). Lineage (NCBI taxonomy): Bacteria > Pseudomonadati > Planctomycetota > Planctomycetia > Pirellulales > Pirellulaceae > Novipirellula > Novipirellula caenicola. Next base: position 402,198 of record NZ_BAABRO010000005.1, on the reverse strand, counting down.
AACAGAACCGGCACGACACCCTCAATGAGTTCGAACACGCATGGAAATTGCCGGTCGAATTTGGGCTGGGATTGTTTGGGTTGGCCAACGCGGGCGTCGTGATGAGCAGTCTCGGTACGGGAACCTGGGTTGTGCTGGCCGGACTATTGGTGGGCAAACCGGTCGGCATCACCTTGCTGACGTTATTCGCAGAGAAAGGATTGAAACTGGAAAAACCAGCAGGGATGGATTATCGGCACGTGGTGACGCTGGGCATGGTCGCTGGCATTGGTTTTACCGTGGCCTTGTTTGTCTCGGTTGCGGCATTCACCGTCCCCGGTTTGGATCAAGACTCGGTGAAGATGGGAGCGTTGCTGAGTTTTGCGGCGGCTCCGATCGCGGTCGTGCTCGGACGATCTCTCGGCCTTCGACCACTTCAATCAGTTGCTAGCGAAGAAGAATCGCTGGCCAAGGCAGCATAATTGGGATGCCGCAGACCAGGGGGCTCGTGGCCAACGGCAACGAGCTTCCCTCGGCGGACCCAAGCACGTTACACTGGCATACCGAAGACCTTGATTTACGCGAAAACACGCGTTGTATTCACTCTGCTGCTCTGAACTTATTTGCAACACTGAACAGGCACTGAAGGACACATGGACCCTAAACGTCTGCCCGACGAAGCGATTGGCGAAGATGAACTTCAGCGTCCCCAGCCGGCGGACGAACCAATATCGACGATTGAAACGCAAGACATTTTGCAGGTCATGCGTCATACCATCGATCGACTCGAGAAGGACAATACGGCTCGGGGCGACTTAAAGATTCTCTCGCGAACGCTTCGCGAATTGCGTTATGCGTTTAAGGTGTTTCGTCCTTTCCGCAAACGTCGCAAGGTCACGATATTCGGTTCCGCGCGGACGATGCCGGGGCATCCCGAGTACGAAAGTGCAGTGGAACTAAGTCGCCGGATCGCATCGCACGGATGGATGGTGATCACCGGTGCCGGCGGTGGCATCATGGAAGCGGGACACCGCGGCGCGGGCCGTGAAGCATCGATGGGGCTGAACATCATGTTGCCCTTCGAACAGAGTGCAAACCCTTACATCCAAGGTGACGCCAAACTGGTCACGATGAAGTACTTCTTCACTCGCAAGTTGATGTTTGTGAAAGAGTGCAGCGGAGTGATTTGTTGTCCGGGCGGTTTCGGCACGCTTGATGAAGCGCTTGAAACATTGACGCTGATGCAGACCGGCAAACAAACGATGATCCCGTTGGTGTTGCTGGACTCGGCCGAAGGCAGCTATTGGCGAGACCTGGGCGTGTTCTTCGAAAAGCAATTGCTTAACAATGGAATGATCAGCCCCGAGGATGTGAATCTTTACAAGATCACGAACTCGGTCGATGAAGCGATCCAAGAGATGTTGCAGTTCTATCGCAACTATCACAGTATGCGATATGTCCGCGACCGACTCGTTTTTCGTCTGCAAAAAGAATTGACGGCCGACGCGCTTGAATCGATTCGCGAGCAATTCAGTGACATTCTGGTCGACGGTACGTTCGAGCAGTCGGCGGCATTGCCGGACGAGATCGGCGAACCCGATCTTGCTCACATGCCGCGTTTGGTGTTCCATTTCAACCGCCGCGCACTCGGTCGATTGCGGATGTTGATCAACACGATCAACGTCGCCGAAACGGTGTAGCCACATCGCGATCGTGATTGCGCTTTCGGCTTGGAAAGCCGAGCGACAATGCGCTACGCTTTCGGGCCTAGCCCGACCATTTCTAACAATCGCAGTGCGTTGGTTGTGGGCGAGACGCCTTGCCGCATCTGGTAATCGAACGTCATCGTGTCATTGCCATCGTCATCGGTGGTGATGGTCTCGCGAAAATGAACCGTGTGCGCGATCGAATTGAGCTCGGGTTCGTCGGCAAGTTCCAAGTCGTGCGTGCTGATCGCACCGATCGCTTCGAATCCAATCAAGTGCCGCAACACTTGCACGACTGCGATTTGCCGTTCGCGGCTGTTGGTGCCTTGCAGGATTTCATCGAGCAAAAACAGCAAGACACGGTCTTCTTTGTCGGCCAAGCGGCGGGCGTGATCGACGACTTGCTTCAAGCGATGAAGCTCGGCCATGTAAAACGATACGCCTTCGCTGAGGTTGTCGCTGACACGAATACTGGTTGCTAATTCAATCGATGGCAACGCAAACCGCGTGGCACAAACCGGGGCTCCGGTTCCAGCCAAGGCAACGTTTAGCCCGATGCTACGCAGCATCGTACTTTTGCCCGACATGTTGCTGCCGGTCACCAACAATAGGGTGCCTGGTGGGCCGACGGTAACATCGTTTCGAACGCGGACCTGATCAGGAAGCAGCGGATGCCCGATCTCGACCGCTTCGACCGAGCGATCACTTGCTTCGTTTTTCCACTTGGGCGTCGTCCAACTTGGATACTCGTCGCGAAGTGCTGCCAACGACATCAGCGATTCAAATTGTCCAAGCGATTCGAACCAACCGGCAACCACATCGCTGTAGTCCTGTTGCCACTGTTCAAGCCGTTTTAGCACTCGGATGTCCCAAAGTGCGAACGCTTGCAGCGGCAAGTAAATCAAAAACGTCGCCGCGGATTGCCGCAGCGCCCCGGCGGCAGCTACTTTTTGTAACGCTCGCATTCCGGCGGCAGCAGAGCGAGGACCTGCGACCAAGGTTTCACGGATGGTTTGCAAGTGAGCGGTGTGGCTTGATTCGTGATCGCTCGGCAGTCGCTCGGCGGCAGCAAAAAGATCACGATAATCGTCGACGGCTCCGCGGCTGGCCATCGCGATCGAAAAGATCGCATGGGCCGGTCCGAGTGCGACGCCGGTCAAGGTGACATTGATAACGCCAATGCCCAAAAGGCCGAACAGCCCGATTTTGAACCATGTCGCAGATCCGAGCACAAGGAAGCCCACGATCATCGCTAGCAGAAACACGATCGCCAGGATCGCCGAGAGATTGGCCCAACCAGCAAGCCATTTGCGTGATGACAACCAACGTGGGCCGGTGGCCCAGGCGGTGAATCGATCAGGATCACCACTGCTTTCGGCGACCTTGCGTGCGGTGACGTAGAACCGCAGTCGCTCTTCTCGCAGTGGAGCAAGCGTTTCGATAGCTTTGGTCCGTTCGATTGCATCACCCGCAATCGCCGGTCCGGTCAACCACGACGCGAGCGTGCGAATACCGGGAGTCGTCGCGGTCATCGATACCAAATGGAACAACGACGCTCGGCCTAATAGATCCAAATCGGCTGCCGCGTCTCGCTGGCCCGCTGGCAATTCGACTTCACCAAGCTGGCGAGACAGGCTGGACGTGGCCAAACGATCCCAATCACGTTCGATCCGTGCGACCAAACGGCGAAACACCGAGCGTTCACGTCGCAGCGCATCGAGTCGATCACGGATCGGTTCGTTCAGCACCACGGCTACGATAAAGCCGATAAACGCGGCCCAGCCGATGGGTTGCGCGATGGTGACATCGCTGGAATATCCGACCACCCAAAACACGATCGCCACCAGAAACAACACCACACGAACGGTCCCGTAGGTCCGATCGCGAACTTTCAAACGATCGCGTTCGGTTTGAATTTCCGCTAGGTGTTCGCGATAGCGGTGCAGCGCTTCGCCGGCATGACTTGCTTGGGCACTAGGATTCGCAACCGTGTTTGCACTCGCGATGGAGTTTGCATTCGGATGGGGGCCAGGGTTGGTCTGCGGGCCAGAGTTCACGTTCAGATCCGTCAAGCCGCATCTACCTCCAACGCCGCGGGGCGTCGTTTTTTATTCGAAGAATCCGAGACGACTTTCAAGGCAATACGGTCCTGCAAGTTCGGTCGGAAGATGGTCAATAACAACAGGGGCAAGAACCAAGCGATGTAGAGTCCGCCACCGTAGCCGTGCCAGAACTGGGCACCGACCATCACGGCAGCCGAACATCCAATCAACGTTCCAAGATTCTTTTGCGCCGGCCAAGCGGCAAAGAACGAACAGAGAATCACAAACCCGACGATCACCGGCAACCGCCAAATGGGATTCCATCCAAGTCCCCAAATGCCACCTAAAATATTCGATTTCGTTTCGGGTTTAAACAAACCAAACATCGTTCGCAAATGGTCGACAAGCGATTCGACTCCGCTGAGCGACAGCAACATCATCAGCAAACCGAGCATCACCGCGACCCCGATCGTGAACCGCCATACGCCGCGTCGCCAATAGAAACTGATCCACAGCGGCAGCAAGAAAAACGGGTAGTACACCAGCCCCGCGGCAAGCCCCAGAAAGATGCCTGCGACGAGCGGTTTGCGATAAAATAACACAGCCCAAAGCAGCAGCGCCGCAGGCAGCGCATGATCGACCCGCCCGGTCATTTGTGCGGTGTACGGCATCAATAAATACAGCGTCGCACAGCCCACGCCGGCTCGCATATTGCCAAAGTGCCAATTGCCGATCAGCACGATGCCTGAAACGATCGCCGCGTGTGCCAAGATCGCCAACACCTTGGCAATCGTGGCCAGTCGGCTTTGCGATTCGTTTAATTCGTTCTCGTCACCCAATGTGGAACCGGCCAAGGCGTCGGTCACGGGCCGCGTGGGAATTGCCGGCAACATGTTCATCAATGCGTAACCGGGCCCAAGTTTGGGTCCCTGTTCGATTTGGATCCGTGGGGTGCTGGCGACAATGTTTGCCATCATAAAGATGAACAGCGAAACGCCGATAAAGGTCAACCCGCCGCTTGAAAGGTTCGGGTCCAACAGCGGACGACGCACCATCAACGGATCCAACAGCAAGCGAATCAGCAGCATGAATTGAACGATGAACAAGCTGATGAACCCGTAACGACGAATATCCTCGGGATCAATTTCCGAGGACGCTTCGGGGTCGACATCCGCCTCGATATCGGCAGTCGATGCATCCGCCGATCCCGCAGCATCGGCGTCCAGCATCGACTCGGGCGAGTCGGTTGCCAGCGGTACAGCGGGCTGCGCCAAGATCGCGGCTTCGGCACGCACCGACGCTTCTTCTTCGGACATCGTTGCGGCATCTGGATCGTCGGTAGGGACCGCTTGGGTGAGTGCCACCAAGACGTCTCCGCCGCTCGAACCGAGCTTGCTAGATAAGGACGATGTCGCGGCGTTTTGTGACCTCGGGGACGGGTTCAAATCGCCCGCCGCCGCCAACTCTCGCAGCCCCGTGTTTGCCAGCCCTGTGTTTCTAAGCTCGGTATTGCTCAATCTCGAGCCCTGATCCGAGTCGGCATTGGCGGAATGGGGCGTCGCCGGAACCGTTTCCGTTTGGCGGTGCGTGATCACTTCCGACTCAATTTCCTGCAGTTGCCGTCGGCGGCCCTCATGGACCATCAATAACCCTGGGGCCAGCAGGATGAGCAGGAAGATATCGAGGTTACGGATGCTCCAAAATCGGTGAAAAACGAAGAACAACCCGATCGTCAGAAATGACGACAGGTACACCCAAGTCGTTGGGTCAGGACGTTTGTAATAGAGCAGGATCTCGCTCATCAACATGAAGCAACGTTGGTTGCCACTCGCTTTTCACGTCACTTGATTTGAAACAAAGCTGTCACCATCACGCCGGTCACAGCCCTCGAAAGATACAGTGCCGTATAGGATACGGGGATTCGGCTCGACTGAAAAGCACGACACCGGCCTTCACCCCCCTAACACCAACAAGGCGACGCCGCACAGGATTGTCACCACGCACGCAGCTTTGGGCCAGAAATTGGCCTCCCCGAGGGCTCGAATACCAAACAGAAACGCAATCACGACACTGCATCGCCGCACCACCGAGATCACCGAAACGAGTGCATCGGGGTCGGCCAAGGCGGTGAAGTAGACGATATCCGCGGCCAACAGCAACGGACTAATTCCAAGAATCGCCCACCGCCACTCGAATAACGCGTGAACCGACAGCTCGCGATCTTTGTTCTTTCGTCCGCTTCGCCACCAAATCAACGCCATCGGGACCATTACGGGGACTAAGTACACCGAAAACCAGGCCTGAACGGTGGATGGAGCAATCATTGCCGTCTGCAATAGATACTTGTCGTAAATCGAGCTCAATGCACCCAGAATGGTCGCCGCGACCATCATCGCGACACCGCGATCCGTTTTAAAGGAAACGCCTTCGCGAAGACTAACCGCCGAGAATGCCCAGAATGCCAAAAGTACGATCACGATGCCAATCCACTGGGTGCCGGTGGGACGTTCACCGAGCACCAGCGATGCCATCGCGATCGTCCAAAACGGGCTGGTCGAACGAATCGGAGCCGCGATCGATAACGGCAACCGTTTGAGAGCGAAAAATGCAAAGGTCCACGAAGCCCCCACCAAGATGCTCTTGGCCAACAACAATCCGTGCTCGGCAAACGACAACGAATCGACTTTTAGAATCGGATGCGGCACACTGGTCGGCGAAAAGGTGGACCAGCAGATAAATGGCATCCAAATCGCAGCACCGACCGAAACGCTGATCAACAAAACGATTGGCACGGCGTTCTTTCGTACCGCAATCTTTTTGGTAACGTCATAGAAGCCCAACAGGACCGCAGAAATCGCCGACAATCCAATCCAAGTCATGGCCAACTATTAATTCTTAATTCCAAATGATTTCCGAACCGATTCAAGCTGCAATCGAGTGGATGCACCGCCAACAATCCGCTTCGGTCGATCGGCTCGAGCGTTGGTGCAACCAAAACTCGTGGTCGATGGATGTACCCCAGTTGCAACAAATGGCCGAGATGCTGTGCACGGACTTTCGCAGCTTTGGCGTTTCGTTTGACCAAATTCCCCTGGGACCGATGAGGCTACTGGATGACGCAGGCCAGTGGTACGCCCCTTCGACGGGGCCGGCACTGCTGTGGCACCACCAACCCGATGCTCGGCAACGCGTTTTGTTGATGATCCACTACGACACCGTCTACCCCGCGGTTGGATCGAACACCGCCGATCGCTGCGTTCGCCAAGGCGATCGATTGCTGGGGCCGGGAACGGCCGATGCCAAAGGCGGGATCGCCGTGATCGCGATGGCGGTCGAAGCAGGATTGCGATTCGGTTTGTTCGCCGATTTGGGGGTTTCGATCCTGCTCAATCCTGATGAAGAGATAGGCTCGACCGCTTCGGAACCATTGATGCGAACATTGGCCCCCCAATTTGATGCCGCATTGGTGTTCGAACCGACCCTGCCCGATGGAAAACTCGTCGCGGCACGCAAAGGATCAGGCGGGTTCGCCTTTGTCGTTCGCGGACGCTCGGCGCACGCAGGTCGTAATCCCGAACAGGGTCGCAATGCGATTGTGCATCTGTCGCGGATTGTCGTAAAGCTCGCTGAACTTCATGACCCCGATGGTGGCGTGTTGGTGAATGTCGGCAAGATCGCTGGCGGTGGGCCGTTGAACCGCGTCCCCGACTATGCCTCGGTTCACTTGAATGTGCGAGTGACCGACACTCAGGCGATGCAGAGGATCGAGTCGATGCTCGAGACGATTCGCGATCAGTTCACCGGCGACGGTTACGAAGTCGAGCTAAACGGGATGCTGCATTCGCCTCCGAAATGCTCTAATGACGCGTTGGTGGCAATGCAGGATAGAGTGGCGGCGGCGGCAAACGCTGTCGGTCGCTCGATCGAGTGGCAAGACACCGGCGGTGCGTGTGACGGCTGCAAATTGGCGGCAATGAAACTACCCAACATCGACACCATGGGAATCACAGGCGATAAACTACACAGCAGCGAAGAGTACTGTGTTCCTGCAACACTGGTACCCGCAGCGGCGACCGTTTTGACATTTTTAGCGAACAGCGCCGCCAAGTAAGTGTCCTGTACGAGATCGTGGTTGTGCGATTGTCGGCACGAGCCCGCAAAGCATCACGAAAAAACGTCACATCAAGGGATGTGGCCTATTGAACTTCCAAAATTCACTTTGATTCATTTTCCAACCCAAACGGAGCCAATGGCTGTGGTTGAACCAACGTCCAAATCGTCCGCGACAGCTGCGGAAGCCCTTCGATCGGATCCTCGTGTGGCCGAGGCAAAACGGTTGATCGCCGAAGCGGTTGCCGAACATGCAAAATCGATCGACGATGTCCGTGGTGCGGATGAGTCGTTGGTGCCCGGTTATCAAGCGATGCTCGAGCGATTGGGCCAAGCACGCGGGGGTGCTCCGATTTGGCCGTACCTATCGGCCGGTTTAGGCAACGGACCCTATGTCCAATTGGCTGATGGCAGCGTCAAGCTTGACTTCATCGGCGGCATCGGGGTGCACGGTTGCGGGCACAGTGATCCGCGAATGGTTGATGCGGCAATCGACGCGGCGCTCGAAGACACGGTGATGCAAGGCAATCTGCAGCAACATCCGCCGAGTCTAGAGATGTGCGAACGGTTGTTGAAGTTGGCGACCGCTGGCGGAGCCAAATTCGATCATTGTTTGTTGTCCACCAGCGGGGCGATGGCGAATGAAAACGCACTGAAGATCGCGCTGCACCACAAGGCACCTGCGAACCGAATCATTGCGTTTGAAAACGCGTTTGCCGGCCGCTCGATCGCGCTCGCCGCACTGACCGATCGACCGAACTATCGAGCCGGCTTGCCATTGGCACTGGCGGTCGATTACCTGCCGTTTCGTGAACAAGCCGACCCCGAGGGCAGCACCAAGCGAGCGGTTGCTCAGCTGAAACGATTGCTCAACCGACACCCTGGTCGCTACGCCGCGTTTTGGGCGGAACCGATTGCAGGCGAAGGAGGCTACTATCCCGGCAGCCACGATTTCTTCGAAGCGCTGTGTGTTCCGCTGCGTGAAGCCGGCATCCCAATCATCTTTGACGAAGTCCAATCGTTCTCGCGAACGTCCAAGCCGTTTGCGTTCCAGCACTACGGGCTCGACCGATTCGCTGACATCGTCACGATCGGCAAGATCACGCAGGTTTGTGCAACGCTGTACGGCGAAGCGTTCAAACCGACCGGGCCGATTCTGAGCCAAACGTTCACCGGAGCTTCGTCGTCGATTGCGACGGGGCTTGCCACCCTCGATGCTCTGGAATCAAGCAATTGTTTCGGAGCGGATGGCCAGAACGTCAAGCGACATGAATACTTTGAGAACGCTTTGAATACGTTGGTCAAAAAGTATCCTGGATTGATCTCGGGTCCGTTCGGCGAAGGAATGATGATCGCTTTCACCCCGGGTGACGGCAGCTTTGATCAGGCAAAACGGTTGATGGGGATCATGTACGATCTTGGTTTGCTTGGTTTTGTCTGTGGAGCCGATCCGACCCGCATTCGCTTTTTGCCCGCACCGGCAATCACAACGACCGAGCATATTGATGCGGCGATCACGTTGTTGGATCAATCGTTAGCGTTGTTTCGCGAGCCAGACCAAGTAAAATAGAATGGAACCGCGACGCACGCGGGTGTGGCACGAGTCATCACAAGAGGTCGAAAACGATGTGGGTTTTACGTGCCGTTCGCATCGATGATCTTGATGCTCTGCATGACTTGGTCAAATCCGCCACACGCGGATTGACCAGTTTGCAACTGAAACGCGATCAACTGCTTGATCGCATTGAACATTCTGAGTTCGCGTTTTCGCGAAGCGGTCCCTCGCCACGCGGTGAGCCGTATGTTTTGGTTTTGGTGAACCAGCAAACCGGCGAACTGGCGGGCACGTCGACGGTCTATGCAAAAACCGGCGGTTATCAACCGTTTTATGCGTATCAATTGGTGGAAACCGAGCACGTCAGCGAACAGCTTGGTGTTCGCCAACGACGCCAATCGCTGCTGTTGACGAGGATCCATGATGGTCCAACGGAAATCGGCAGTTTGTTTCTGCGTGGCAAATACCGCGGCCATGGCTTTGGTCGTTGGTTGTCGATGGCACGTTTCGCGCTGATCGCGATGCGGCCTCACCGCTTCGCCGATCGCGTGATTGCCGAGATGCGAGGACGTGCGGACAAGGACGGCACGGTCCCCTTCTTTGAAGCGATTGCGGGAAAGTTTATGCCGATTGAATTTTCCGTGGCCGACGCGTTGTCGACGGTTTCAAAGCAGTTCATCGAAGAACTGATGCCCGATTCGCCGATCTATCTGAATCTGTTGCCCAGCAAGATACGTGACGGCATTGGGCAAGTCCACGACGAAACCGTTCCTGCATTGGCAATGCTGAAAAAGGAAGGTTTCCGCGAAACTGATTTCGTCGATATCTTTGACGGCGGACCGATGATCAGCTGTGAAACGAACCAAATCAAAGCGGTCAAACGAACCCGAGAATTGACCGTCAAAGCGATCCTCGTGGAGGAACCGAGCGGCTCCGAAGCTGGCAGTTCAGAAAAGCACATCGTCTGTAGTACACACCACGGCTTTACCAGCGTGTACACGACGATTTTGATTGATCCCACCACCGGCGACGTCACCATCGATGCCGCAAGTGCCGAGGCGTTGCAGCTCGGCATCGGTTCGACATGCTACGTATTGGGCAAGTCGTAGGGCTACCGTGCTCCTGGTGCTACTGTTGGACCGCAAAAACTTCAGGCTTTTTGTAACATTAGGTTGCACCGTTCTATTGCCACCTCTCCCGTGCTTCGCTCGGGCGAGGGTACTTGTTGTTTGTCACCTCTCCCAAACTTGTTTGGGAGAGGTCGAGCAGAGCCTTTAGCGACTGCTCGGGTGAGGGCTGTCCGAGCAAGCCCAATCGAACCATGCTTCAAGGTTGCCCACCGCGGCCCTCACCCGGACGAGGCCTTGAGGGCCCGTCCGACCTCTCCCGTGCGAGGTGACTCGTTGTTTGTCACCTCTCCCAAACTTGTTTGGGAGAGGTCGAGCAGAGCCTTCAGCGACTGCTCGGGTGAGGGCTGTCCGAGCAATCCCAATCGGACGATGCTTCAAGGTTGCCCACCGCGGCCCTCACCCGGACGAGGCCTTGAGGGCCCGTCCGACCTCTCCCCAGCTTCGCTCGGGAGAGGTGACTTGCGGATTGTCACATCTCCCAAACCTGTTTGGGAGAGGTCGAGCAGAGCCTTTAGCGATTGCTCGGGTGAGGGCCGTCCGAGCAAGCCCAATCGAACCATGCTTTAAGTTTGCCCACCGCGGCCCTCACCCGGACGAGGCCTTGAGGGCCCGTCCGACCTCTCCCGTGCTTCGCTCGGGCGAGGTGACTTGCGGATTGTCACCTCTCCCAAACTTGTTTGGGAGAGGTCGAGCAGAGCCTTTAGCGATTGCTCGGGTGAGGGCCGTCCGAGCAAGCCCAATCGAATCATGCTTTAAGTTTGCCCACCGCGGCCCTCACTCGGACGTGGCCTTGAGGGGCCCGTCCGACCTCTCCCGTGCTTCACTCGGGAGAGGTTACGTGTAGGCTGTTGCCTCGCCGAAATGCAGTTTGGGAGTCATGCGTGGGACCCGGCCGCTCACGCGTCACGGCTCATGAAATCAACAAGCCATTGACGAATTCCGCTACGGTGGGATCGGGCCGAAATTCTTGACGAATTCCGCTACTCGAGAAGCGATTTTCCTACTCGATCACGATGTTTCGTGATGGATACGACGGTGAGTGGATTTCGTAAACGCGACCGTCCTCGCTCTCGACAACATAGACGCCTCCGAGGCGAGCATGGAAGCGTGCGTCTTGCGATGGCTTGATTCGTGTCGCTCGGCCTCGTCGCCCCGAGGACGTGATGGGGTAGACCAACAATTCCGTTTCGGTCTTGTTGGTGAAACTCAGTTCGGCACTCCAGCGTCCGGGATTCGGATTGGAATGAACCGCGGGTGTCATTCGCAATGGCTTTCTTGGATGCGATTGGACCAATTGCTTAGTCAATTGGTCGACCAAATCGGCGGATGCCGACGCAACGATGTTTTCACTCTCGATGTCGCTGGATCGATGATCGTAGAGTTCGCGGTCGGTCACCTCGCCGGTCTCGAAGTCTCGCCACTCGATAAAGCGATAGTCGTCGGTCCGCATCGAATACCCCATGTACTGACGCCCTTCAAAATTTCGGTAGTATTGGCTCATCGCTGTGTCGTGCACTTTGGTTTGAGGGTCTTTCAAAATGGGCACTAGACTGCGGCCGTCGACAAAGTCGGGAGTGTCGATTCCGGCGAGTTCGCAGAGCGTTGGAAACAGGTCAAGCAACTCAGCCAATTGATCGGTCTTTTGTCCTGCAGTCTTCATCCCCGGTGCAGCGATCAGCAGCGGGACGCGTGCGTCGATTTCGTAGTTGGTCATCTTTCCCCAGCCACGGTTCTCGCCGAACTTCCACCCATGGTCGCTCCACAAGACCACGATCGTGTTCTCAGCGAGCCCTTCCTCCTCAAGGGCATCCAGTAGTCGGCCGATCTGGGCGTCCACGTAGCTGACGCAGGCGTAGTAGGCATGAACCAGATGACGTCGCTTTTCAAGCGGTAATTCTCGGTCGTCCCACGGTCTGGGCATGTCGATTAGATCAACATAGTGTGACAATTCGCTGTTGTTGCTTGGCGCGTAACCAGGCGTGTTGGGGATCACGTGTTGATCCTCCAGTACTGGCAATTTAGATGGATCGTGCATGTCCCAATACTTTTTCGGGGAGACCCAGGCCAAGTGCGGCCGGATGTATCCCATCGCCAGAAAGAACGGTTCGGATTGCTGGCCCAGTCGACGCAAGTCTTCGATCGCCATCTCGGTCCGAGCACCGTCCAGGAGGTCGGTGTCATCCAGTTCAGGAGCCGCTGTGCTCGGGTTTCGCAGATTGTTCTTTCGCCAATCCCTCGCAGGCAATTCCTTCATCGCCGCTTGCACTGTCTCGCGCGTGCCATCGGGATACGGATTCGGAAGCGATCGCAGAGCGCGAATGGGCTCGCTCCACGATTGCGGATCGGGAGTGGGATTGTGATAGATCTTTCCGTGGCTGACGGCGGTGTAACCAAACTTGCGAAACCACTGAGGCATCGTCACCGCGTCTGGCTTGGCCTCGCGAAAGTGAATCGGCAACGTCCACACGCCCAAGTTGTCAGGGCGCAGACAAGTCATCAAACTGGCTCGCGACGGATTGCAGACCGCAACTTGGCAGTAGGCACGATCGAACTGCATCCCTCGGGCCGCCAAGCGGTCCATGTTCGGCGTGATCGCAACGGGGTCACCGTAACATCCCATCGACGGCCGCAAATCGTCGACCGCGATGAACAAGATGTTCGGACGCGTTTGCGATGTTGTCGTGGTTGTTGTTTGAGGTACCGCTTGGATCGCCACCAACGTCTTGGTCGTGCGAACGTAGAGAATTCCGTCCGAGATCGCGGGTGTGGCGAAACAAGGGTGCTCCATTTCATTTTCGGCCAGAATCTCGAACTCGGGACCTGCTTGGACCACATACATCTTGCCATTTTCCGAAGGACAGTAGATCTTGTCGTCGGCGGCCACCAACGATGCGGTAATCGATGCACCGCTGCCAAGCCGTTCCTCGTAGATCTTTTCGCCGGTCTCGGCGTGAAAACAGCGGAGGACGCCATTGGTGTTGCCTAGGTACAGATAGTCGCCCCACACCACAGGCGTCGACATGTAGCAGCCGCCCCGGTCGACTTTCCAAGCCACGCTTTGCTCGGCCGCCGATTCGGATTCGGTCAAGTTTCCTTTGGCATCCGTTGCAATCGCATAGATCGGTGACGGACCTCCATGAGCATTGGTGATATAGATGCGATCGTCGTGAACAAACGGCGTCGGAATCGGGTTGTCACCGCCGCCTTCGATCCGCCACACCTCATCTCCGGTTTCCAGGTCGTAGGAAACAATCCACGGCCAACCATTGACAACGACCTGCGTGACGTCATCGTTGCGGTGAATCAGCGCCGTGCCCCAGCTTCGCTCGCAATCTTCCTGACGCGACTTTCGCCAAAGCTCTTCACCGTCGGACAGTCGTAGCGCCACTACGTAAGGATCCGTGGGGTCATCGCAGACCAGAACGACGCGGTCACCGTAAATCGCAGGCGAGCTGGCGTAGCCCCAACCGATTCCGTACTTGCTGACGTTGATGACTCCCAAGTCGCGTTGCCACAGCAGGTTGCCGTCGTGGTCGTAACAATACAGACCCTCGGAACCAAAGAAGGCGACCACATGATCGGCATCCGCAGCAATCGTCGTATTGGCATGAGTCGCCTTGGCATGGCGAGTCGCTTTGGGTTCCCCTTTGCGAGCCACACTGCGCCAAAGTTCCTTGCCCGTTGCTTTGTCGTAACACAACACCCACCATGTCTGCTCGCCGTTGTCGTCGGCTGCATCGGTATTGCCATTGCGACCGACGTTCAGCGGTGCATCGCCACTGGCTGGAACCGCAGTGGCAAGAAATATCTTATCGCCGATGATCGTGGGACTGGCGTGACCGAGTCCGGGGACGTCGGTTTTCCAGAGGATGGCGTCGTCATTCTCGCTGGTCGCATCCCACGATTCCGCAGTCACTTGATCGGTGGCAATACCTCGCCCGGCTGGACCTCGGAAACCTGGCCAATCGCTTGCGACTTGGGCCGAGGCGGATGTGAATAGACATGCAGCCATCAGAAACGCTGCCACGGGAGTGGTCAATTTACTCATCGATTCTTTTTCATCTGATTTAGGAACACTCGATTCAAACCATCGGAGTTGGCGACTGCAACATCGGCGAATCCGTCTCCGTCGAAGTCGCCGGTACACAGTCCGTACGTTGCCGTGTCGGCAGTTCCGAACCGTGTTTCAGTGAACGTCGTTCCCGAGTTCGCATTGAAATAGACCGCATGGGGTTGTCCGACGTTGCCGACAACAATATCCGGAAGACCATCGTTATTGAAATCAGCCACCGCGACGCAGTACGTTTTTCCGTCATCTCGGCCGATGGAGGTTTGGGTTAGAACGCCGCCGTTGCCGTCACCGAAGAAGACCGAATTCGCTGCGTCGACGTTGCCGACGACCCAGTCGATGTGACCATCGGCGTTGAAGTCGGCCGTCGCGATGGCTCGGCTAGAAAGATCTTGTGGACCGAAGGGCTTGGGTTTGCGAAAGCCGCCTGATCCATCGGCGATCAAGATTGTGTTGGGTTGCCCATCGCGATTGGCGAGCAACAAGTCGAGACGACCATCCTCGTTGACGTCCGCGACCGCGACATCGATCGTCGAATCGTTCGAGCTGCCAAATTCGAAAGCGACAGGAAAGTTCGCAGAACCGTCGTTCAGATGGATACGGTTTGGTCGACCGCGACATGTAACAAGAATATCGATGTCGCCATCGCCGTCGATGTCGGCGACCGCAAGACTACGGACGCTCGAGGGGCTACCGAATTCAGAGCCCGCCGTGAACACGCCGTTGCCATCGTTCAGCATGATCATGCACGGTGCGTTGTCGCTGCCGACTGCGATATCGACATCGCCGTCTCCGTCAAAGTCGGCCGGCTCGCAAGCGTAGCTGGTTGATCGATCGTCCCCCAGCGGCCGCATGACATTGAATCGACTGCGGCCTTGGTTGATGAATACAAAATTCTGCTGCGGCCAGTGACGCCCATTGGCTACGATCAAGTCAACGTCGCCATCGCCGTCGACGTCGGCGTTTCGCACCGAGGCAGAACGGTTCGTCTCGGTCCCCAGAATCAGCCGATCGTTTGAGACAAAGATTCTTTCTTGTCCGCTGCAGAAACCATCAGACATCACCATGAACAGCAACAGGATGGCGGGGATGGGTTGCTTCATCACGGTTCAGTCGTTGGGTGGTGATCGTCGCTGACTCGCTGCGCGATCAAAGCGATCGGTATCATCGTCCATTGTCGGCTCGTCTGCCGCGTGCTCGGCAAGCACGCATCGTCGTGAAAAGGACAGCTTAATATCATCAAGCGATTTGTCACCCTCCATATCGCCTCAAAACTACGGCGGCTGGGTGTCGCTGTCGCATGGCCCCTTATTTGCCACTGCGGTCGCCGGATCGGCCTTAACCTCGTCATCCAACCCAAGCACATACTTCATTCCGGGCGTCGAATCGTACCGTAGGATCGTTATTGGCTGAACGCAATCAGTTGGACGCGCCGCCATCGACTCGCAAGTGTTGACCGGTGATCCATCGGGCATCGTCACTGAGCAAGAATTCAACGACACCCGCGATGTCATCGGGGTGGCCAAGTCGTTTGAACGGAGACAGATTACGAAAATACGCTTTGCGCTCTTCGCTGCTGCTGGCAAACATTCCCGGCTCGGTCGCACCGGGGCGAACGCTATTGATCGTAATACCTCGTGCACCCAATTCTCGTGACATCGAAACGATCATCGCGTCGATGGCGGCTTTGGTAGCCGAGTACAGTCCGGTGCCTTCACGCGGTCGTTCAGCGAGTTGTGAGGAAACGAAAACGATTCGACCACCCTCTTCGATCCGGCGTGCGGCTTCTCGAATCGTCAGATAGGCTCCGACCACGTTGACACTGAGCAGTTTTTGAAAGTCATCGAGGGTCGATTCGACAACCGGTCCGCCGCCGCCGACCCCCGCACAGGCAACGACGCCATCGACTTTGCCAAACTCGGCGATGACATGATCGAACAACTCCGCGACTTGTTGTTCATCGCTGAGGTTGCACTTCGCAGCGATCGCACTGCCTCCGGCGGCCTTGATCTCATCGACCTTCTTTTTGGCCGCATCGTGGTCGCTGTGATAGTGCACCACCGTGTTGCAGCCAGCGTCGGCAAGTCTGCAGCAAATGGCACCTCCAATACCTCCCGATCCACCGGTCACGATTACAGTTTTGCGATTTGCCACGATTGTTGCATCATTGAAAGAAGCGAAAAGCCAGACTTGGCTCGAGAAACATCCTCTTCGGGTACAATGAGCGACGAGCGTGCTGATCCGCCGCCGACATCGCCACTCCGCTTCCGATCAATTCGGCTGATTGCCACGACGGCGGTGGCTTTGCGGGTGGATGCAAAGTGGGCTTGGAATTGCTGGCTGCGAACAAGCCAGCAAGCCAAATCGCCACCCATCGAAATCGGGTCAGTGACCTTCACGCTGATAGGCAACTCTGACGACACCGGGCACGGTTCGCGCGATAGCAACGGCGATCGCAAGATCATTCGCTGACTCGGTTAGCCCTCGTAGTTCGACGGTTTGATCACCAAGATCGATTGCCGAGATCGTTTCGAATCCGTACCGATAAAGTGAATTTTGCACTCGGTCGGCGACGGATGTCGTCGTTGTTTTCTTTGTCATCAAATTCTCCTTGGAATGTCCTGACGGATAGATTGTGCATTTGAAGTGGCAGATGGTCGAAGTGTTCGGATCCGTTTGGGATGGTCACCGTCCGTTTGGGATGGTCACGGGTGAAACGCTTGACCAAGTCGCTCAATCATCAATGCGTCCTACACTCCAATGGGGTGCCACGGAAAAACAACAATAGGGGTTACCGAACAGGGTGGTTCGCAGGCCCTTCTGCGTCTGGCTAGGTGCCCAGATGACGTAAAATTGGCCCTCCAAAAGCTTCGATGATGCATCGGCATGGCGAGTCAGCGGGGCCGATTTTGGAGAACGATTTCGATAACTCGTAGTCACACGCCGAACCGCGAAATTCGTTGTCGAAGCCCGCGAAGTGCTGCTGGCGTTGCGGTGGGATTCGGACTTGCTGGTCCACGTGACTGGGACGATTCACGTGACAGGGCCGATTTGCGGGACAGTGGTGGGGTAAACTCCGTCGTCGAAATCACCCAGTCCGACTCGCTCGCTTGATCATGCACCTCCTGGTCCCATACTCGTAGTAGGTGATCGACTGCAGCTCGGCGTCACTGATTCGCAAACGGCCCGCTTCGAATTCCCGCAGCGAATGGGCGACGTCTTGAGTGCTGCCGTAAATTTGTGATCCGTCAATCCAAGTGGTGGTCGCGTTCACTTGTTAGGCAGGGTTAACCAGCGACGTTCCGGTGCCTTCGGCGAATTCAGATCGTATCAACTGCATCGATACTTCGCCGCTGCCGAGCGGATCAAACAGAAAATCGTCACTGGAGACTGCAATATCAAACGCGGCCGTGTCGTTTGCGTCCTCCGGTTCAAGTGACAGAGTGATGTCGTGGTCGATGAATTGACTCGATAGGAAGACGAGCGAACTCAAGTCACGTAGGCTGGAGATTCCTTCGATGTCCGCCGCAGAGAGGGTGTTGCTGATCTCGCGAGCACTGCTGCGATCTTTGCCCGCAGGTTCTGCGATGCCGTCGGCGTCGTCGTTTTCGGCGAGTCGAATCAATTTGCTGCCTGACGCTCCCAACGTTGGGTTGGCCACATTGTCGCATCGTCTTTGTTGTCCGGAGGATGTACACCCACTTTGAAATAGAACGTCTGGTCGGACCAGTCGTCATCGTTTTGCAAAATGTTTTGCGTTTGCGTTACACCGTTAACCGTAACCTAATCAGCGGCTTTGTCTTTCCTGTGTAGCTGTGGCTCTGGCCAATGATCACGTTTGAGTTGCTGGGGATCTGCATCACCCGGCAACGTGCGTCCAGAATGTGAGTGCCCTGGGCCGGCCAATTCACATCCGGATCAGGCATCTCGCGAAGTTCGGACCGTAGAAATTCCGTTCCTTCGGTGGTATGCCTTTTTTCATCAAGAGGTCTCGTGGGGAGTTGGAAAACGAGATGCAAATGTTAAGCGGTGTTCCGATAGCCGTTCGCAATTATTACGGTTCGCTCATGCGGTGGTATCATGATCGTTTGTACCGTGGACTTTGATTGATCCCGAATTTTGGACTCATCGACGATGAATACGTTTCTACTCTTGCAGGTTCGCAATGCCGATGATCCGATGCGAACGCAGGAAGTCGATTGCTTTGCCCGAGCACTCGGTTGTGCGACGCAGCAGATCCGCGTGTTTGATCTGCTCTCAGGGGTGCCAACGCCGAGGCAACTCGATCAGGTTGACGTGGTTTTGTTGGGCGGTAGCGGCGACTACTCGGTTGCCGAAGGAGGCGATTGGATTCTGCCGGCACTCGAGGCGATGCGGGAACTTTGCGATTTGAACAAACCGACGTTTGCTTCGTGTTGGGGGCATCAAGCGATGGCCCGAGCACTCGGCGGCGAGGTGGTCACCGACATGCAGCGGGCCGAGCTCGGTACGGTCGAAGTTCGCTTGACCCCGGCGGGCCGCGAGGATCCGGTTTTCGGACAGCTACCGGAGCGTTTTCTTGCTCCGATGGGGCACCAAGATTGCGTCACCCGATTGCCGCCCGGAGCGATCGTTTTGGCTTCGAGTGAGCGAACCGAAAACCAAGCGTTTCGAATCGAAGGCAAACCGATTTACTGCACGCAATTTCACCCCGAACTCAACCGCACAGCATTGATCGAGCGTTTGCAGGCTTACCCGCAGTATGTCCAGTCGATCAGCGGCGAGACGATCGAGTCGTTCGTCGCCGATTTTAAAGAGACCCCCGACACGAATCAGTTGCTCGGCCGCTTCATGAAGCACTTGCGAGAGGAAGGTCATCCGAAAACGCTTCGGCCGTAGCGGAATTCGTCGACGGCTTGTTGATTTAGTCGTACGATGGACTTCCTAGTCCGTCGAATGCGCCATTGACGGACTAGAAAGTCCATCATACACCCCTTGCCGCAGGAAACTTCATTAAATCAACAAGCCGTCAAGAATTTCGGACGCGATAAGGCTTGATCGAAAGTTATGTGCGACTTCCGCGACCCACGATCTGCTTTTCGACTGCGGTTAAGTCTTCGACCCGACTCTGGTCTAGATCCAGTAAAGGACAAATTCACCCTCCGACGCTAAATGCTTGCCTCCGAGCACTCACGTGCGTTTCGCCAGTGCAGCGGGTAGCGATTCCTGTAGCTCATCAATCTGGATCATGTTCTTGCACGGGTGTCAGACGACGGTGGATCAATTCACAAATCGCAAAGGAACGTTTCGGCATTCTTTAAATGCTGCTCGCGTTTCTCGGCATCCATTTTCTTAGCCATGCTGCACATCATGGCCCATCTCGGGTTCTTGCCGAGTTCATCGGCGTGGTTCCAAATCCATCGCCAATACAGTCCGTCCCAAATTTCGCACCATGGTTCCTGTTTGTAGTGACTCATTTTGCGGACGTAGGCGGAACCGGAAAAGTAAGGTTTGGTGGTGATCAAGCCGCCATCGGCGTGTTGGCTCATCGCGTAAACGTTGGGAACCATCACCCAGTCATAGCTGTCAATGAACATTTCCATGAACCAGCGGTAGATGTCATCAGGGTCGAATTCGCAAATGAACATGAATCCCCCCAACACCATCAGACGTTCGATGTGATGGCAGTAGCCTGTGTCGAGAATTCGCTGGATTGTGTCGTCGATCGGCACAATTCCCGTCGTACCGTCGTAAAAACTGTTGGGGATGGCCCGGTGATGTCGCCAGTGATTCGTGGTTCGCATCGGTACCCCGAGATCCTCGTAGGTTGCCCGCATGAACTCGCGCCAACCGATGATCTGCCGCAAGAATCCCTCCAGCGAATTGAGTGGCACATCATGTTTGGTTGCGTGCTTTAAAGTCGCCTCCAAAACCTCCTCAGGCGTCAGTAGTCCGATATTCATCACGGGCGTCAGAACGCTGTGCCATAGCCATGACTCGCCCTCGACGATGGCGTCTTCGTAGTCTCCGAACGGAATTAGGCGTTTGGACAAAAAATGTTTGAGCCAGCGCTGAGCGTCGTGGCGTGAGGTGGGGTAAATGAGTTGATCGAGGTTGCCGGGGTGATCGGGGAAGCGTTGCAGAACATATTCCTTCGCCTCGCTATCAACCGAATCTCGCTTGAGTTCTAAATTCTTTGGAATTGATGACAGTAGTTTCTTGGGGACTTTCTTTCGGTTGTCTTCGTCATAACTCCATTGCCCGCCAACGGGATCGTCCCCTTCCATCAAGACATCAAGACGTTGTCGCTGCCATTTGTAAAAGTCCGCCATGAACCAACGTTTCTTGCCAGCCCGATACTGCTGGTTCTGCTCCGGCGAATTGAGGAACCCTGGATTCGGTAGGATCTTGCAATCGAGACCGAGTTTTTTGCAAGCTGACTGTAGCCGTTTCGCGAGGATGAAATCGGTCGGATCGATGACGGCCAGCGTCTTGCCTGTTCGCTCCTTCGCCCAGATCGCCTTCTTCAACTGATCGGCTAACGTAGGATGTTTCGGGTCGAAATCGACGTACTGAGTTGATTGTCCTTGCTCGCAGAGAATCGATTCGTAACGCTTCATTGTGGCGCGATGGAGCCATAGCTTTTGCTTATGGAATTTCATCCGGTACCGCTGGTCGCCAAAGAACAGTGAATCTTCCAGTAAGATTACTTTCGATGGGCGAAGCAGCAGCCCGGGATGGTCGGCGAACAACTGATTGGGAAGAACAAGAAGAATCAACTTTCGTCCCCTGCAGGTGTGGCAGTGCCAGCGGCACCTCGGCTGGCAATCATCGGGTACCGCGAGTCAGCTTGGTGAGAAGATGTACAATTCCGGTACCAGAAAACGTACGTGGTCACTCGATTCCCCTTTTTTCTAATTCCTCGTGCAGCTGGTTGTACTTCTTCCGAAGACTTTCGCTTAACCCAGTTCGGTTTTGTCAGCGACCTGGCCAAACAACCGGAAGGGTGCGAGGAGACTGTTTTTCAGTGGGGTGGCACTGCCCGTGGCTTCACACAACAGCAGGGTCGTGTCGTCCCGTTCGAGGCTGCGAGGGTCAATTTCATCAATCCGTCTAACCAGCGCTGGGATAAGATCAGCCGGATTGCTGACACCCAATTCCGAAACTAGACGCAAGACTCCGTCGCAACCAAGTTGCTGTCCGTCAGCATCCTTGGATTCGCTGACCGCGTCGCTGTAACTAAGGACCATGTCTCCGGTCTCGAGACGAATATGGTGTTGGAAATAGGCGGCTTGATCGCAAACGCCCCAGGGAATATCCGAGATGACATCCGCCCGTTCTTGTCTATCCGAAAGCTCGCTCCAGTCGCTAGAAGCCTTGCGGTAAAGCAACGGGGGAGGATGCCCCGCGTTGCAGAGCGAGTAGGTTCGCGTCGGAGCAAAGAATGTGCTCACGAGCGCCGTGGCAAACTCGCCATCTTGGTTCAACTCTGCAAATTGTTTATTCATCCCTGAGACAAAACGAGATTGGCTGATGTAATTGACATTGCGTCGCATTAGATCGCGAAGACCAATTGCGATCTTGGAAACCGCTTCACCGTGACCGCTGACATCTGCCAACAGCATGCGGGAAATTCGACCCGAAGCGCACGACGACAGATAGTAAACATCACCGCCGGATGCGGATCCAGAATAAGGTCTCGAGTAGGCCCAAATGCGGAGTCCCGGCGCTTCGATGTCGCGATCCGTGGCCCGATTACCACCCCACACTTCCATGCACCGCATTCGTTCGGAGCTGTTGGCGATCAATGTAGACTCGAGCTTCGTGATTAGGAACTGTATGTCGTGCTAAACCGTATCTGAAAACGACGGTTTGGTAACAAGCGAGCATGGTGGAAGGACGGTTGCTGTAAACACGGTTGCTATAAACACAGAACCTTGTTCGTGACTGTGCTTTCGCCGGAACTTACGCTTTCACACCGACACTGTAGCGGAGTGGCAAGCTGGCCTATTGACCGCGGTCGTCGGCGAAAACGGACGTTCAATGTGTCATCAAATCGGCGACTTGCCCGCTCCATATCACTGAAGTGTTAACCGAGTCTCAAGCGACTGGTCACATAATATTGCGGCTCAAGAATCGTTGCCTTGCCGATCAATCAACCTCATTCAGTGGTTATGTGTGAATCGCTGTGATCGGATCGGGATTCAGCGGAAATCTCGCAGCTCGCTTACTTTCGGCAGAGCACGAGGTCGACGTGTTTGAGGCCTCGTCGCATGTCGGTGGGCACGCTCAAACGATAGAAACCCACACGTACCGTTGCAACGTCTCAGCGGATGTTGAATACCAAGGCAGCTCACTTAACGGATTGTTTGCCCAACGCCGCAATCTGATCCGTGGATCGTTCTACCGGATGCTGTTGGACATCGTGAGGTTCAATCAACTCGCGACCGAGTTTTGTGAATCGAGCGACGAACAGACGTTGCTGGGTGAGTTCTTAGATGGCATTGGGGGCGGACGCGAATTTCGCGAGCAGTGCTTTGTCCCGATGTCGGCTGCGATTTGGTCATCCGATCCTGAATCTTTGAATGCATTTCCCGCGAAGTTTATTTTGGGCTTTTGTCGCAATCACGGCCTGGTGCAGCTGAAGAATCGCCCACAGTGGTTGACGATCGACTGCCAAAGAAGGAAAGAAGGTTAGAAAATGGAAGGTTAGAAAATTGTGAGCTAGACGATGGGGGCTGAGCAACATGGACCTCCATTTAAGCTCGACAAAGACGCCCCGATCGCCCCACATTCATCGAGGGCGTCTTCTTCATGCGGTTGACGACAGGTTCAGATTGTCGCAGAACGAACGAGGCAATTGCGGCGATCGCGATTGAGTCTGATGACCACGATCCCTTCATCGGTGGAGTTGTCCACCGAGACGTGACAATCGAACTTGCCTGTTAAAACAAAAATCCCTCGTCGGCTAATGCGGCATCGACCGATGCGATGCGATTGAGCTTGGCGCGATCTTGATTGTCTTGGGGTTGTCCGTTGTTGCGGTCCTTCGGTTTGTCGTTGTCACTTTCGGACGTGTCATCAGTTGCCGCGGCGGAAAACTCGGACGCCACACTGGTGGCGATCGCGCTGCCAACTTCTTGACCGACGGTGTCATCGAAATTGAAATGAATACCCAAGTAGACACGGCTGCGACCGTTCTCGGCCATCGCTTCGCTGAACGAGTCAAACGAACGCGTCGCGTCGTCAAGTTCGATACCATAGGCTTCCTGCAATTCAGGATTCTCCAACAGCACTTCCAATTCTTCGGACGTAAGCTCAAAGGCGATGTCATCGGTGCCGTAGAATTCCTGCAGCGTTGTGAACAACGCGCCGCCGAAGGTTGCATGACCCGAGATGTAGGTTGGGAATTGGGGGGTGAACCCGCTTAGGTCTTCGCCATTGGGAGCGCCCAGTGCGACCCAGTCGGCATCGCCTTCGGTTAGGTCATTGCCGTCATCATCACCGGCTTGGATCGCCGTGACCGGACGCCAAAATTCTTCACTGAACTTTGTGTCCCAAGCCACGATCGCAGCGTCGGCCATTGCGACCGAGGCCTGGGCGAACAACGCCGCGTTCTCTTCCATCGTATTGCCTTGCTGCTCGGCAATCTGAATCAGCACGTCGTTATAGAGTGCCAGAGGAGTTCCCAGCCCTTGGCGGTCATAGGCCCAGAAGAGGCCGGCTTCGGTTTGATCCTCGGTGCGAACTTCACTGTCAATCGAGCCCAATTCGAGCACTTCGTTGTAGGCTTCCGCGTACGCTTCGCTGGTCAGTTCCGGTGGTGACTCGGGGACAAAATCGTCGGTCGAGTCGATCGCAAACGTGTCCACCTCGCCCCACGCCGGGCCCCAAGCAGGGACGTCGGGGTTGAGCGGATCGGGTTGAAAGTACCCGGCTTCATCGGTGTACTCGTATACGCCGATGACATCGGAGCCATCGTTGGCACGAATGGCAAGGATCGTCTCACCGATTTCGCTGCCGATCGCCAAACTTGCCTCGGTCGAGCGACTGGTCTCGGTGCCGGCGAGGCTGGTTTGTAAAAAGGCGTTGAGTGTTTCTTGTTGGTCGGGATACAAGCTGCTCAGCACGGTGTAGGCGGCTTGCGAAGCGGCGACTTCGGCCGACAATTCGGTGTTGTTACCAATGTCAATCGCGTAGTCGTAAAACGTATTGGCGTCGTCGCCATCGGTTGCAATTCCGACGGCATCGTAGATCGCAAGGTTCAACATCGCCATCGAGCGGGAGGCGTACCCAGGCGTTTGTAGCGATCCGTCGGTGTCTCCCAGGATTTCGCCGAACAGATCGTTCCATGCCAAGACGACGTCCGAGCTTTCGTCGGCGACGGTGTCATCAATTTCGTCCGAGTTCTGGTTGTCCGTCTCGTCGCTTGGTGTTTCGGTAGGAGTTTCCGTCGGTGTCTCATTGCCAAAGTCGTCATTGCCGAAATTCCCGCGTTCGCGATTGAGCCGATTGATCACCATCAAGGCGTCCAAGGCGGTATTGCGACCATCGTTGTTGACATCGGTCATGCGGCCGCTGCCAGCTGCACTGGATTGACCGTCGAGCGAACCGGTTCCTTGCGATTGCCGATTCATCTCGTTGATGACGGTCAACGCATCGAGCGCAGAGATTTGGCCGTCTTCGTTGACATCCTCGGGCATCAATTCGTTGTGAAAAATGTTGGCGGCAAGCAGTTGACGCGTTTCGAGCGATTCGGCTCGCAGCCGACGTCGAGTCTTCAAGCGTTTTTTGGACATGGAGACACCTGGCGAAAAGATTGGGGGTAGATAAGCCGATAGGCCGCGGCTTATTACGAAAGGACCATTGTGCCGCGGAAATGTCACAGAAAATCGAGCGGCAGCGATGCGGTCGCCGCGAGATAGGGCGGTACCCCCAACCGCACCCACGTGGCGACGCACATGTCCAAAAACGGTCCCAGAGACACTCAAGAGACTGTCCCCGAAACGCATCTGAAGATGCTCTCAATCACCTTCGCGGATCACCGTCACTTGATCGTGTAAACGTTGCCCACGACGGTGCTTTCGTACGTTTGCTGTTTTCCGTCGGGAGTTCGGACGACCAATGGATTGCCAAGCAGCGACGTGATCTTCGCACTACGAAGCTTTCCGTCTTTCCACGCGATGTCGACTTCGAAACCACCGCGGGCACGCAATCCTTCGACCGATCCGGTCGACCACACGCTCGGCAGTGCGGGCAGTAGATCGACGCCGCCATCGTGGCTTTGCAGCAACATTTCTGCGATGGCGGCGGTTCCGCCAAAGTTGCCGTCAATTTGGAACGGCGGATGAGTATCAAAGAGGTTGGTCAGTGTCATCTTGCCCAAAAGGTTGCCCAACAACTTATGAGCGCGGTCACCGTTATGAAAACGAGCCCAAAAGTTCACCTTCCACGCCATCGACCAACCCTTGCCGCCATCCCCACGAGCCTCCAATGACTTCCTCGCTGCTTCATACAATTCCGGCGTCGCGTTCTTGGTGATCTGTTGGCCCGGATGAAGCCCAAACAAATGAGAGGTGTGACGGTGATGTGGATCTTTCTCTCGATAATCTTCGATCCACTCTTGCAAGCGGCCGGTGTCGGGACTGATCTGTAGCGGCTGCAGCTTGGCCAAGGCCGTTTCTAGCTCACTGCGAAATTCCTTATCAAAGTTGCCCGACGGATCGATCGCCTGATTCGCTTCGATCAAATTGGTGAACAGGTCGTGAATGATCTGCAGGTCCATCGTTGCCCCATAAGTGAATTCCGACTGGGTTCCATCCGCTTTGATGAATGCATTCTCAGGCGAGTGCGATGGATTGGTCACCAGTCGACCGGCCGCCGGCGTCCCTGCGGGGGCTTCGACCAAGAAGTCCAGCATAAATCTCGCGGCGCCTTTCATCATTGGATAGGCCCGCTGTTTCAGGAACTCTTTGTCACCGCCAAAACGATAGTGTTCCATCAGCCCGCGGCTTGCCCATGCGGCCCCCATCGGCCAAATGCCGTGCACCCCGTCGGCCGGAGCGGTCATCCCGAAGATGTCCGAGAGGTGATGCAGCGTCCAGCCGTTCGCGCCGTAGTGCACCTTGGCCGTCTTTTCACCAAACGGGACGAGACTCTCGACGTAATCGAAATAGGGTTGGTGACACTCCGCCAGATTGCAGACCTGGGCCGGCCAGTAATTCATTTGGAAGTTGATGTTGAAATGGTAATCGCTGTTCCATGGCGCATTGTAATGTTGCGCCCATTTACCTTGCAGATTGGCGGGCAGATAACCAGGACGCGAGCTGCTGATCAACAAGTAACGGCCGAATTGAAAGTAGAGGGTCTCGAACTGCGGATCATGATTTCCCTTCTTGATCGCCTGCAACCGCTCGTCCGTTGGGTTGTTCACCGCATCGGTGGTCCCCAAGTCCAACTTCACACGATTGAACAGTTTTTGATAGTCGGTGACATGGGCGGCACGCAAATCTTCGTACGACTTGTTGCCGATCGATGCAAGGTAAGCCTCGCACCGCGCGGTGGCATCGCCCGAAATATCAGTGGCGTTGTTGTAGCTGGTCGCTCCCACGATCAATAGCGTCACGCTATCGGCGCCGGACACTTCTAATTTGCCATCTGCCGAGGTCACGCTGCCGCCGTGGACCAACGGGCGTAGCTGTGCTTCATAATCGACGCCAAGTTTTCCACGCAAGATCAAGCGGTTGTCCGACGCGGACTGTGTCGATGCATTTTCACGAGCAAGTCGGGCGGTGAAGTTAACCTTCCCTGGCTCGTTCGCCTGCAAGTGGACCACGATCGCTTGGTCGGGCGCACTCACAAACACTTCCCGCGTGTACTTGATCCCGTCCACCTTGTATTGAACCCGGCTGATGGCCGTGGTGAGGTCCAGGTCGCGGCGATAGTTCGAAACCTTGTCCGTGTCCACAAAGTCAAGAAACAGATCGGCCAGCGTTTGATAGGATTTGATCCTACTCGGATCCCCCATCATCTTTCGTCCCGCCAAGCGGGTCGCTTCAGCGTTCTTGCCTTCAAACAGCAGACGCCGGACTTCGGGTAATGCCTTCAGAGCTTCGGGATTGTTGTAGTCCGTCGGCACGCCGTCCCAGACGGTTTCTTCGTTGAACTGAATCCGTTCGTTATTGACGCCGCCGAAAACCATCGCGGCTAGCCGGCCGTTTCCCACCGGCAACGCCTCGGTTTCCCAGCGGGTCGCCGGTTTGCGGTACCACAACGTCAACGGATTCTCAGGTGCAGGAGCTGGATCGGCGAATGCCATGTCCGCTTTTGGATTGTTGCTTTCGTCGACGTCGTGACGTGCGGCCGATGATGTTTGCCCAAACATCAAACCAACCATCGCGAGCGTAATCAGAAGTCGATGCATGTTGTTGTCCTTCTTGCCGGGGGGCGTTGCTTGATTGTGTGTCGTTTATCTGTATGTCGTTGGATTAGGGTTGCTTCCGTGAGCATGGCTTGACTGATTGCCAGCTTCACGGGCGGCCGATCGATGGTGGCGACTCATTGCGGTCGAGCGATTGGACTGCACGTCGTGGTTGGATTCGGTTTCGTATTATCCAGTTCCATGTTCACGCCCGTCCAGGTTCACGTTTGTCGTGCCCCAGCACGGCGACAGCATTGATACGGTTCCGACAAATCGCCGCGTGCGTTGACGTGAAAATGGGGGATTGGCGGTCAGACTCGCTTACGACCCATGGGTCACGGCATCCCAAAAAACGAGGAATTCATCATATCTTCATCGTTGCCGCCGTGCGGGAAAGAAAGGGGTTGTCTGATGGGATTGGTTTCGAAAAAACGCAAACGTGCCGGAGACTGCTGAAAACCTCGGTTTTACGTGACTTTGGCGGGCTTTTGGCGGATAAATGGTTTCCACGTCGAACCCAAAAGGGGGCGATCCGCAGTCATGATCCTCCTACTCTGATCGACTGGTTTTGGTTTTCAGCGTGGGTCTCATTCGTCCGTTTCGAAGCGGATCGGCTGCGATTTTGCGTCGTCGGCGGCCTTGCTGCGTCGCACCCGGTGCACCGGCCATTGACACGCTTGGAATGTTCGATAGTTTTACAACCATGGAAATAAATCAGGCTGTTATTGCTCTTCATGCGCTCGCCCAGGAATCACGCTTGGAGGTCTTTCGGTTGCTTGTGCGGCTGGGGCCCAGCGGGCTGCCGGCGGGTCAAATTGCCGAGAAATTGAAGATACCTCCGGCGACGCTGTCATTTCATTTAAAGGAACTGTCGCATGCTGGGCTGGTTGAGTCGCACAAACAGGGACGTTCGGTCATCTATGCGATCAACGTCAAGGGAATTAATTGCTTGATGGGTTTTCTGACCGAAGACTGCTGCCAAGGCAGGCCGGAACTTTGTGCCCCGGGTTCTTGTGATCCGGTGGGAAAGAAACAGACCAAGAAACGGAAATCGTGTGGAAAGGTGGCAGAGAAATGAGTGTCCGCGTCGGGATTAACGGATTTGGCCGCATGGGTCGCCTGGGCTTTCGAGCTGCCTGGGATTGGCCCGATTTCGAAATCGTGCATGTGAACGAAGTCAAAGGCGGGACCAAGGCAGCAGCTCATTTGCTTGAGTTTGATACCGTTCATGGCCGCTGGCAAAAAGAGATCGAGTCCACCGATGACGCGATCGTTGTCGAGGGCAAACGCGTTAGTTTCTCGAGCCACAGTACGCCTGCAGAGGTTCCATGGCGGGACCTGGGGGTGGACATCGTGGTGGAGAGTTCGGGAAAGTTTCGTACGCCGGAAACGCTGAACCCGTACTTTGAACAAGGTGTCAAGAAGGTCGTCGTCGCGGCACCCGTCAAGGAAGGTGCATTGAACGTGGTCATGGGTTGTAATGACGATCTTTATGATCCCGATCAGCACCATCTGCTTACCGCGGCGTCATGCACGACCAACTGCCTGGCTCCGGTCGTCAAGGTGGTCCATGAACAGTTTGGAATCAAGCATGGGGTGATCACCACGCTGCACGATGTTACCAACACGCAAGTGATCGTCGATACACCGCATGCCGATTTGCGTCGAGCGAGATCGGCTTTGAATTCTTTGGTTCCGACGACGACCGGTTCGGCGAAAGCGATCACGATGATCTACCCCGAGCTCGAAGGCAAATTGAATGGTTTGGCGGTTCGTGTGCCGCTACTCAATGCATCGCTGACCGACTGTGTGTTTGAGCTGCAGCGACCTGCGACTGCCGACGAAATCAATGATCGACTAAAGGATGCATCG
The DNA here is from genome assembly GCF_039545035.1 of Novipirellula caenicola. Classification (NCBI taxonomy): domain Bacteria; kingdom Pseudomonadati; phylum Planctomycetota; class Planctomycetia; order Pirellulales; family Pirellulaceae; genus Novipirellula; species Novipirellula caenicola. Next base: position 372,336 of record NZ_BAABRO010000005.1, on the reverse strand, counting down.
CAAGGCAGTTTGAAGGGCATTCTTGGATTTGAAACAAAGCCACTTGTGTCGGCGGATTATGTGAACGATATCCGTTCGGGAATCGTTGACGGTCCCTCGACGATGATGATCGACGAAACCATGGTGAAGATCCTGGTTTGGTACGACAACGAGGTCGGTTACGCCAATCGTATGATGGAATTGGTCAAGAAGGTTGCTTGTCGTTTGCCAGGTCACGCACCCGCATAACACCGTAGGGACACCAGTGGACAAAAAAAGCTACGGACTTGTGACAGCGGCGTATTGGGGGTTCACCCTGACCGACGGTGCCTTGCGCATGTTGGTGCTACTTCATTTTCATGAATTGGGGTATTCGCCGGTCAGCCTTGCGTTTCTGTTCTTGCTGTATGAATTCTGTGGAGTCATCACCAATTTATTGGGTGGTTGGATCGCATCACGCTACGGGCTTCGCATCACTCTGTTTGCTGGATTGGCACTGCAGATCGTTGCGTTGACGATGTTGTCGTTCATCCAGCCCGAGTGGATCGCGTGGGTCTCGGTTGCCTACGTGATGGGCAGTCAAGCGATTTCCGGCATCGCCAAAGACTTGACGAAGATGAGTTCCAAGAGCGCGGTCAAGTTGTTGGTCAATGATCCCGATGAAGCAACGAGTCAATCGCGGCTTTACAAATGGGTGGCGATACTGACGGGCAGTAAGAATGCACTGAAGGGCGTCGGTTTCTTACTTGGTGGCGTGCTGCTTCAGTGGCTCGGCTTTGCAGCGTCGCTTTGGGCGATGGCGGCGGCGCTTGGCGTGGTGCTTGTGTGTTCGGTCACCATGCTCCGGTCCGAAATGGGCAAAGCCAAATCGAAGGTTCGGTTCAAGGAACTGTTTTCGAAAAACCGCGAGATCAACATCCTTTCGTTCGCTCGCTTCTTTCTGTTCGGAGCCCGAGATGTTTGGTTCGTCGTCGGACTTCCGGTCTTCCTCGCTTCGCATCTCGGTTGGAGCTTTGCCGGCATCGGCGGCTTTCTCGCCGCGTGGGTGATCGGTTATGGGATCATTCAAGCATCGGCGCCACGGTTTGCGAACCGTACCGGCGGAATCACCGGCGGCGCACGAGCCGCACAGAGCTGGGGATTCACGCTGTTCCTCGTTTCACTCGCGCTGGCGATTGCCATCCAAGTCGACTTCTATCCCAACATCAGCATCCTGTTGGGGTTGGCGGTGTTCGGAGTGGTGTTTGCCGTGAACTCATCGGTTCATTCCTATCTGATCCTCGCCTACGCGGACTCGGACAAGGTTGCGCTGAATGTCGGTTTTTATTACATGGCAAATGCCTGTGGTCGGCTTGTGGGCACACTCCTATCGGGCACGATGTTTTTGCTTGCCGGATTGCCAGGCTGCTTGTGGACCTCGTGTGTGTTCGTGTTGATTGCCGCGGCGATGACGCTTTACTTGCCGACCTCCAAACGATCTTCCAATGCCGAGATGGCTCCTCAGACATCTTAAGACAGTTTTTAGACGCCGAAAGGGAAACCGAAATGAACGACTTGGGTACACGCGGATATTGGACCGCTTTGGCGGCATGGTGCGTGATGGCACTACTGACAATCGGCTGCAGCGGATCAAGACCGAAGATTTCGGACTCGGCTGTCACCGGCGGCGGATCGACCTTTGCTGCTCCGATCATCAAGACGTGGGCCGAGCAGTATCACAAGCGACACGCCGATGTTGACATCCACTATGAATCCATCGGCAGTGGCGAAGGAGAGAAACGTTTCATCGAAGGTTCTATCGATTTCGGCGGGACCGATGCGGGGCTCTCCGAAGCGGCGTTGAGTTCCGTCGAGGGTGGAGCGATTCAGATTCCAATCACGGCCGGAATCATCGTCCTCGCTTACAACCCCGAAGGTCTTCCCGCAAAATTGAACTTACCGCGAGATGTCTATGTCGACGCATTTCTGGGGAAAGAGACACGATGGAATGATCCGCGGATCCAAGAAGCGAATCCAGGCAAAAAACTTCCTGACCAACCGATTCATGTGATCGTCCGGCAAGACAGCAGTGGTACGACCTTTGCTTTTACTAATCACTTGGCTGCGATCAACGACGAGTGGGCCGATCAGTTTGGTAGCAACCCATCGGACGCTTCGAGGGGCCGTGGAGTCAAGGTGCTCGATTGGCCAGGGGCCGCGATGAGCGCATCAGGAAACTCGGGCGTTGCAGGAAGAATCAAGCAAACGCCTTATTCGATCGGCTATGTGCAATACGGTGCAGCCCGCGAAGTAGGGCTTGGCATGGCCGCCCTGGAAAACAAAGCCGGGAACTACGTGGCTCCCTCGGGAACGTCGGGGCTGGAAACCCTGTTGAATGCAGAGCTTCCCGACAACCTGCTCGCTTACGTCCCCGACCCCAGCGGTGAATACTCGTACCCGATTGTCACCTTCACATGGATTCTGCTTCGCAAACAGTACGCCGATGACGCGCAGACCGAGCGAGTGAAATCATTTATCCAGTGGTGTCTTACCAGTGGTCAAGATTACGCCGAAGCCGCCGGCAACGTGCGTTTGGCGCCACACGTGATTCGGGCATCCGAGTCCAAGTTGGAATCGATGAAAGTGGCATCGCAGGATTCGTTCGTGCAGACGCCGTAGCGTGCCCTCCCGATTGTGTCGCCCGCTACGAGTCACGCGACTAGATAGATTGTTGAACCGGAGTCAGTCATGTCCAAACCCGTCGTATTGTTCCTCTGTGAAGGGAACTCGGCGCGAAGCCAGATGGCCGAGGCGTTTCTACGCAAACACGCGGGTAACCGCTTCGAGATTCACAGTGCAGGATTGAATCCACGCGACATTCATCCGATGACCATTCGCGTGATGGACGAAGTCGGAATTAGTTTGCAAGGTCACCGTTCCAAATCGCTAACGGAGTATCTCGGTAAACTCGCTGTCAGACATGTCATCATCGTCTGTGAGTACGACGAGAATTCGTGCCCTCACGTGTGGCCATTCACACGCCACACCATTCATTGGCCGTTTGAAGACCCTGCCGCCGCCGAGGGGAGCGAACGCGAACGACTCGATCGATTTCGAGCCGTTCGCAACACCATCGAAGAACACATCGTCCAGTGGGTTCGTCGTGGCGGCGCGGATGCGGAAGAATCGCGTCTGGCATAGCGTGATAACTTTTGCTGGAATCGCGTCGAGGGCGCAGGTGGATACATCGAGCCCAGGACAGCTTCATGCACCGCTGGCGAACCCCGCAGTTTGCTCGCTGCAGGCATCTTGATGCGATTGGTGTAGACCCTCGCGAGCGTCTTAAAATTCGAGCGTTGAACTTGGCGGCAGCGGCACGTGGTTGGCTTTGCGCCAAGCGACCAGTTGCTTCACCAGTGCTTCAGCCACTTCGGGATTTTTCGCGGCCAAGTTTTGGCTCTCTTTTTGATCCAGACGAAGATTGTAGAGTTCGGTTTTCCCGTCTTTGAGAAATTGGATCAGCTTCCAGTCTCCCTTGCGGATGATGGACGCGGCAGGATTCTTGTAGGCACTGGCGACATGCCAAAACAGGGCGCGTTCTGCCAGCGGGTTGCCGTGCATCAACGGCAACAGGCTGTCGCCATCAAGCGTTCCTTCGTAATCGTTGATCCCTGCCAGTTCGAGGAAGGTTGGAAAAAGGTCGAGCCCGTGGATGGGCAGCTGGCAACGGGCGGGGGTGACGGTTTCGGGCCAATGGATCAGCGCCGGAACACGCAATCCTCCTTCGTAGAGAGTTCCTTTGGCTCCACGAAGGTTGTCATTGCGACTTTGCAACCCGTTGTGACCGTTGTCCGAGGTAAAGACAATCACGGTGTTCCGGCGAAGTCCGGCTTGATCGAGATAGTTGGTGATCCGTCCGACATTCTCGTCGAGCGATTTGACCATTGTGGCGTAGGCGGCAATTTCTTTTTTCTTCTTCAGCGGCCCCGTTCCCTGTCCGGTCGACGCGTCGCCTGGCTTGTTCATGAAATGATCCAGCCACGTTTGATGCCGTGGGACGGACGGTCGGTGCGGCGCATAGAAATGCAGGTTCACAAAAAATGGCCCGTCCTTGTGACGCTGCATGAAATCGATCGCATCCGAGGTGAGCCGATCGGTGAGCCAGTGATCGCCCTCCTTTTCAGCGATGAAGGGATTTTTGAAGGGAGCCACATAGCCACCACCCTCCGCGTTGTAGCCTTTTTCATAACCACGAGCCGGATCGCCCCACCATGTACCGCCGACGTTTTCATGAAACCCGCGACCGGTTGGATAATACTGCTGGATCTCGGCGGATTGGTGCGCGGCGAGCCAGCTTAAGTCGCCATTTTTCGGCTGGCCCAACTTCTTCTCAAACGGCAGCGCTCCTTCGGCTTCGGGATACGGACCGACAATGTGCCATTTTCCGAGGTGGATCAGTTGATAGCCTGCGTCCGCAAGTGGTTTTGCATAAACCGGATGCTCTTTTTCGACCGTCCATCTCGAGAAAATATTGTCCTTGGCACTGCCCTGCTCTAGCACTGGCACGGTGTAGCAGCCGGTACGGAACGACTGTTTCCCGGTCAGAATCGCCGCTCGCGACGGCGAACAAGTGGGATACATGTAGGCCTGATCAAACACCAAGCTTTGTTCGGCCAGCGAATCCAGGTGGGGAGTTTCGAAATAGCGGCTGCCCATAAAGCCGACGTCTTGCCAACCCAGATCATCGGCAAGGATAAACACGATGTTTGGCTTGACTGGCTCGGAGCTCGTCGTGGTGGCGGTGTCAGCCATCACCAGCGGTGAGAACAGGATGCTGACGCACCAGATCAGCGAAAATGCCATCGTCACCTGTTTTGTCGTCATTGCTTCTGTTACCTGGTTCTTGTTACCTGATTCCTGAGGACTGCTAGGATCACGAGGGGACATCCGGCAGTGTCTCGATCGGACGAATCTCAACCGTGCCTTTTTTCGCAGGTGGAAGTCGTTCAGCAATCGCGATTGCTTCGTCGAGGTCATCCACGTCGATGATGTAGTATCCGCCGAGTTGTTCGGTCGTTTCAGCAAACGGACCATCGGTGATTTGACGTTTCCCCTCTCGAACGCGGACACTCGTCGCGGTGGTCACCGAATGCAGTGGTGACGACGCGATCCATTTTCCCTGCTGCTCGAGTTCGCTAGCGATCCCCATCGATTCGACCATGCATTTTTTGCGTTCGTCTTCGTTCCAGCCGTCCTCGGAACTGTAAATCAATAGCATGTATTTCATGCTTCACTCCTGGTCGTATTCCTGTTCTCTTGCTTTCTCATCATCTTAATCAAACGCTTTCTTCCATCGACCAACGGATCGAAGTTTAGGGATAGGGAATCCAGGATTACGATTCAGATCCTGGGACCATTACCATCCAACCAATACCAAATTTGTCGGTCAGCATGCCGAAGCGTGGTGACCAAAACGTTTCATCCAGCGGCATATCGACGTTGCCGCCTTCGGCGAGTGCTGTGAAAACGCGATCACAAACGGATTCGTTTTCGACCGATAACGCAAGCCGAAATCCCTGGTGAGCCGTGGCTTCGCCGCAGCCATCGGACGCCATCAACGTCATCTTGCCGACTCGGAAGGAGGCATGCATCACTTTTTCCTCAAACCCCGACTCGAGCATACCCTCGGGCAGCGGGTCGGGGCTGTCGCTGAACCGCATCTTCATCAATACGGTGGCTCCAATCGCTTGCTCGTAGAACGCCAGTGCTTCTTCGCAGCGACCGCCATAGAAAAGGTAGGGTTGAACTTGGCTTTGCAGCATCGTGATCTGCTCACGAAGATCGTCTTCTTGATCGCCGATTTGGCCGGTCGGATCCGATTCTGCAAAATCTTCCATTTCGTACAGCGGACGAATTTCGATGTCCGATTCTTCGATCATCGGATTGGGACATCGTTTGACCCAATCGATCGCTTCCTGCATCGAACTCACTTCCCAAAGCCAGAACCCAGCAACCAGTTCTTTGGTTTCCGCGAACGGCCCATCCGTTACGGTTCGGTCGGTTCCACTGAAGCGGACTCGCACCCCTTCGGAACTTGGCTTCAGTCCTTCACCAGCCTTCATGATTCCCGCTTGAACCAGTTCCTCGTTGAACTTGCCCATATCGGCCAACAATTTCTCGTCAGGCATTTGCCCTGCTTCGGAGCTCTTGGTTGCTTTGACAAAGACGGCTACTTTCATGTTTTTCTCCGCGATAGATTCAACGTTGATTAGGTTGTTTTTGCTGTTGCTTTACCCAATGGTCGCACGGGGAACAGGCGAATCGACATGGCTTCGCATTTTGTTGAAAAAGATCCTGTTGCGTGTCTGGGAGGCGGTTGGGGGAACGTTCCCAGCATCAGGATGGACGCAGATTCCGCAGTCGTTCCATCAGAAACCGACGCTCTGGCTGCTGCTGGCACAGCTCCAATGCCTGCTGGAACGCTGCGATCGCGTCGACGTTTCGACCCGCTCGCCGCAAAAGCTCGCCGCGCGCCGAGTGGGCGAGATGGTAGTTCTGCAGTTCGCCTCGCTGGAGGACCGCATCAATGATCGCAATGCCGGCATCGGGGCCGTCTCGCATGGCCACCGCGACGGCGCGGTTCAATTCGACCACAGGCGACGGATCGACCTGCAGCAAGACTGAATAGAGGGCAACGATCTGGTTCCAATCGGTTTGGGCCGCGGTGGGTGCGTCGGCGTGAACGGCCGAGATCGCCGCTTGCAGCGTATAGAATCCGAAACGCCGTGATGCCAACGATTGTTCGACCAATTGTTTGCCTTCGGAGATAAGGTCTGGATCCCACTGGCTGCGGTCCTGATCCTCTAGCAGCACGATCTCGCCATCGCCCGATGTGCGAGCCGTTCGCCGCGATTCATGCAGCAGCATCAACGCAAGCAGCCCCATCACTTCAGCATCGCTGTGCAATTGCAGCAGCAGTCGACACAAGCGAATGGCTTCATCCGACAGTTCGCTGCGAATCAAGGAATCTCCGCGGGACGCCGAGTAGCCTTCATTGAAGATCAGGTAGATAACTGAGAGCACGCCGTCGAGTCGCGCCGGTAATTCGCTCAGATGGGGAACGATAAATGGGATCTTGGCATCGCGAATTTTCGCTTTGCCGCGTACGATTCGCTGAGCCATCGTTGCCGGCGATGTGAGAAATGCCTTTGCGATTTCCTCGGTGGTCAGCCCACACACCTCACGCAGCGTCAAGGGAACTTGAACCTTCGGGTCAATCGCCGGATGGCAGCAGGTGAAGATCAGCCGCAATGGGTCGTCTTCGATTTCCGTTGCCGCCCGTTCCGCGTTAGCCTGGCAAATCTCCTGCATGCGTCGGCTGACGTCGGGGGCGATCGCTCGAGCCTTCTCGCGGCGACGAATGATGTCAATTGCTTTGAATCGTCCGGTTGAGATCAACCAAGCAGACGGGTTCGCCGGAATGCCCTCGGCGTCCCACTGCGAGATCGCCGCTGCAAATGCTTCCTGCATCGCTTCTTCGGCCAAATCAAAATCGCTCAATAAACGAACCAGCGACGCAAAAACTTTGCGCGACTGCGTTCGATAGAGTTCATCGACTTGTGCTTGGACTGTATTCATGCCACCGGTATACGTCAAACCGCCGCCATTGACGATCACCCGTTTGTTTTGACAAAAGCGCTTTGCCAAACCGATTTGACTTTTAAAACCGGCGATAGAGCTTGCCGAGCCGCGCGAAGTTAGTGAATGCCTAAGCGGACCGATGGGCAATGCTGACGGTCACTTTGTCGTTGTTGGTCGCAGGATCATCGCGTGCCCACCACCGATCGCCATTTTGATCTGCATCACATCGCCGTGCTTTGCGACCGCGGTTGCGATCTCATAGGCTTCCGGATTTTTCACGCCGTGCGAGTCCGCCGCATCTTGATAGAGCGTGACTTCGTAGCGATGGTCCGGATCAAGGAAATCGAGCGGAATGTCCAGCGTCCGTTCGGATTGGTCGTTGACCGAAGCCACATACCACTGGTTACCGCTGCGACGGGCGACGGTGATGTAGTTTCCGATCTTCGAGTTCAACACGCGAGTCTCGTCCCACGTTGCCGGCATGACCTTTAAAAATTCAAATAGATCCGCCTTCTTGTTGTATGCCTCGGGTGCATCGGGCAGCGTGACAAGTCCTGTGTAGATCACCAGATTGCGAGCCACTTCGCTGACCACGGTCGAGATGTAGCTGTTTTTCTTTCTCGGCCCCTTCTCTCGCTCGCCCGCGTTGATGCTGTTGATTCCAAAATTGCCGTTGGACATATCGAGCGGTCCCGACAACGCGCTGACCATCGCCATCTTCAGAAACGTTTCCGGGGTAAAGGCACTGCGAGAATCCTGTTGACCGTGGCAATATTCGCGAGTGATCATGTTGGGCATGGTTCGTTCCACGCCCGCCATCGGCACAGGGCCGTCATGGAAATTGATCAACAGTTTGTTTGCTGCGGCTTCATCAATGGCATTTCGAGTAAAATCCGCTTTGTTGCCCATGAAGCCATATTTCATGCCTGCAGCGCCGAGTTCGGCATAGTGGCGAAAGAGAGTTTCGTCGCCAAAGTTGCCCTTTTTTCGATCGTAGTAAAGCATGATCATGACGCCCTTCTCTTTGGCGTAGCTCATCACTTTTTCAATATCGACCTCCGGCGAAACCACCATCTTTCCGTCGCCAGCGGATTTGAACCAGTGATCGTCGACCGTCAAATACTCTAGCCCCTGTTCGGCACAAAAGTCGATCAGGTGCAAGTAGCTATGGGTGTTGATGCCGTACACGAATTCGCCATTGTCATAGCCGTGAATCCGCCAGTCCCAGAGTCCTTTACCGGGTTGAATCCATTGGGTATCGGTCAATTTGCAGGGGGCGGCCAAATTCAATGCCACGGTATTGATGGTCAAATCGCCTGCGGTCTCGTCAATCAGAATGACACGCCAAGGGGTGAGCTGGCCATCGCCGCTTGAGACCGCGGAACTCGCGGCCACCATCGCTTTCTCATCCTTCGCATAACGAATCCGCATACTCTCCAATGCGGCCGCGGAATAGAGATCCGATTCCAGCAACGCCACATGCAATCCATCGTTGCGTTCGGTAACCAACGGAACCGAGATGTTTCTTGCCTTTGCGGGGTTGGTGAAACTTGCACCACGCTGGCCCGAGTAATACGCCACACCGCCGAGCACCTTGAACTGGCTCGAAAAGGTCATCCGCTTGCCAGCGGATTCTTCCGACAGCACAAAGCGAAACCCGACCCCCGTGTCGAACACGCGGCAGAGCAGCGTCACCGGGATGTCGTCGGCAGTCAGTGAAAGGGTCAGTTCGTGATGCTGATCGCGGATGCTGCTGAATTGGCCCCATGTCGGCTGCCAAACGGAATCGTTCTGGAGAATGGACTGGTCCACTATCGACATCGTTGCGCCAGCGAAAATCTCGACCTTGGACGGATCAACGATCGCTTCGCCTTGCCGGGTAATCCAATAGACCAGCGAGTCGTCGCTTAGCTTAAACGACACGACCGTTTGACCATCCGGAGAATCAACGGTCACGGTGTCCGCAAACAGATTCGTCGCCGCGAACAGTTCAGAAACCGCCAATGCGAACACCAATAGGCATGCGAAACGTCTCGTCATCTTACTTACCTTTTTTGATGTCAAATCGATGAATGAATGGCAGCTGATTTTTTGCCCTTCCGATTTCGACACCCCAGTTTGGAATGTCGCCTTTGCCACTGTCCGTGAACGCTTCGGGACGATACGCGCCGCCCGCCCACGGGCCATTCTTGACCTTGTGCGTTTTGGTGAAATGGATTCCGTCTTCGGCATACAGGATCGAATTGGTGATCTCTTTGGGGCCGGTGGTGCCAATCATCGCCGCCACGCCATCGCCGTGCGGCCAGACCAGCACTTCATGATTGCCGGGAATCACCGGGTTCGCTGGATGTCTGAGGTAGGGGCCCTGAGGATGATCCGCGATCGCGAGACCCATCTGGGTTTGAGCCGGGCTCTTTCCCAGCTGACGTCCTTTGTAATAAAACCAATACTTACCATCACGGACAAGCAAGCAGGCATCGTCGACCAAGTGACTGTCAAAGTCTTCGGGATTGTCGCTGTTCTTCAATGCGGGGTTGGAATCAAGTCGTTCCCAGGGGCCATCGGGGGAATCCGAAACGGCGATCCCGATTTTGGAATCCGGATTGAAACCCTTTCCATACTCCTTTGATGTGCCTGTGTAGAACAACCAATAGCGTCCTTCGGCCACCAGGATATTAGGCGTAAACACGCTGCCTGCCTCCCATGTGCCCGCTTTGCCTTTATCCAGCGACATGCCTTGTTCGGTCCACTTGTGGCCATCACTTGACGTGGCATACCAAACGGTCGCGTCGTAGCCTGGTGAGATCTTTCCCTTGGAATACCAGACATAATACAGGTCGCCGACTTTGATGATGTCACTCGGGTCCCGCCGCATCACTCCCGGCTCGGCCCCAATGCCCTGCAACGGGGAATGGGCGACTTCGATCGTTTCCAGTTCCTGTGCGTTCGCCAGCAAAGGCGAATTGACCAACGCGGGAACGATCATCAATGCGATCAACAGCGCGAGCGAAACGCCAGCGTTGTTCGGAATCGCACCAGGGAATTCTCGGTGGCGATGGTCACCTTGGATAGAAAATGGGCTGATCAATTGCCGTCTCCGATTGTTGTTTCTTCGAAAAAGCCCAGCAGCCGTTGACCCATCGGATCAAACGCAACCACAAAAACATTGACCTGCGGTGTGAATCGGGCGAGTGAAAGTGAATGATATGATTATCATCGCTGTTAAGCCATGGTTGTTAACGATTTGCGACGTGGCCGTGTGGATTTGCGACAGGTGGCGATTGCAATCTCACGCTGCGTTGCTTGCTTCAGTTCGATCCTTAATCGATCCGATCAGTTATCAAGGTGGTCGACGAAAAACTGTACCGTTCGTTCGACAATCGCCTCTCGCGAAGGTTGGATCTCTGCGTCGACTTTGCGCCAATTGTGGCCTGCGTTTTTGATGATCATGATCTCGACAGGGGCCTTCGCCGCGTCGGCCCTCTGCTTCATATGATAAGCATGTTTTACTGGAATGGTGGTATCACTGTCCCCCTGGATCATCAGCAATGGAGGACTGTCGTTGCTCAAGTAATTGACGGGGCTCATTTCGCGGTAGCGTTCTAGTTTGGTTGCGGGATCGGAGTTGGAACCGATGATTCGAGGGCCAAAGCGATCACGAAAATCGGCTCGATCATCATGATTGAAGAGGTCGGTATTTTCAAAATCGCTTGGCCCATACCAGGAAACGCCCGCCACCATTCGATAGGACGCCGAGGCCAACTCTTTTTCTCCCACCAGCGTTTGCGGCGATGAGAGCAACAGCATTTGTGCGATTTGCCCGCCAGCCGAATCGCCCATCACGAAGAACCGTTGTGGATCAAGGTGCAAGGGTTCGTGGTTCTTGGCAAGATAGCGGACGGCATCCTTTGAATCGATCACACAGTCTCGCATGGTAACACCGCTGTTCGGTCGGCTGAGGCGGTAGTTCACCGAGGCGACGGCAAACCCGTGGTCAAGCAGCGATTGAAAGACCTCCGTGAACAATCCTTTGGCAATGCCCTGCTTACTACCCGCGGCCCAGCCACCGCCGTGTGTGTAGACAATGACCGGAAGCGGCGAACCAGCTTGGTGGTTAGCCGGATAATAGAGGTCCAGCAGCAAATTTCCTTGAGGGGTGTTCTTGTAAACGATATCGAGTTTTTGTTCTCCTCGGGTTTGCAGATAGACGGTCTGCAACTTGCGAAGCTCGTCGATCGTAAGCATCCCGTCACGATTCGCATCAAGCGTCCGGTACCGTTTCCATGCCGCTATGTTCTCGGACTTGTCAAATTTGTCGTCACCATTGGTGTCGATCTTCCGCATGATTTGCGTCGCACGAACGAGCGAATCGCGATCGCTGATTTTTGTCTCTGGTTCTTGAGGCTGCAAAGCCATACTCGTCAGCGGCATCAGCGCGACGAATAGCCCCACAATCAACGTCGATTTGCCCCCATTCGAAAACCTCGCTTGGCCTGCCTCACAAGAGGTTTGTGATGACGCGACGACAGCGGAAGTGGAGCGGTTTTGTTGGAACATCATCAAGCCACCTAAGCGATCCTAAGTATTGTGTAAAAGTTTAATTCGCAGTCACATCTTTGACTAAGCCGACCTTGGACTTGTCGAATGACATCATGCCCATCTCGAGTGCTGGGGAATCGGGTCGGAGCCGAAAATCGCCATTGGCGGGATCAACAAACCTTGGATCCACAGCCCGGCTGTGCTCATCGACACCATCTTGTTGTTGCTTCGCCAACATCTGTTCGCCAAGCGCAGGATCCGCGGCGCAGTAGTAGATGTTGTAATCCGTCTCCGCATCGCTGGCTCTCGCCAATGCACGCCCCCGACTATCCTCGGTTTTTCTGCCTTTGCCAGGCGACAGTTCGTCGATAAAGACGGCATCTTTGTCCGTGGCGTAAAAAATGTTTCGCTGGATCACTGCACCGCTCAGTGGGCCCTCACGCAGCGACAGGTAGTAGCCACGCGGCGGCGCCAATATTTCGGCGACGATGTTGTTTTCGCAGCGATTGTTCAACTTCAATAGGATTCCCTGGGACATGCACTTGTAAATCAGGTTTTCCGAGATGGTCGTATCCATCTGTCCGCCATCGGTGCGGATCGCAGCCTGCATGATCATCGGGGTGACCAGATGATGGATATAGTTGTGTCGGATCACATTGCCTGGGCCTGCACCGCGGATGTAGATCGCGTTGCCGTCGCCCAGCGATTCCATCGCATGGTGAATTTCGTTGTACTCGATGAGGTTATCGCGTGTGTGAAGATACGGGCGAACATCGTCCAGTTGTGGATTCCGCGGCAAACGAGTGATCTCGTGACGGCGAATCGTTCGCCCGAGTTCCCTGCCCTGTCGCGTGAAGAAGTCCGTCATGCAGCCCGAGATAATCAAGCCGGTGTAGGGCGTGTGATGCACCAGATTGTTGGCCACACGATTTTCGCCGCTCTGCCAAACCATGATGCCGGGCGAGTGGGAATAGATTTGACCGGTATGGTGAATGTGATTGTTGTAGACAAGATTCTTTCGATTCACGTCTTTGGTGCCTGGTCCATATCCGCACAGCAGAATACCCGTGCCACCGATGTGCTCGATCACATTGCCCGAGATGATGTTTCGCTGGCCGTGCAAATCGACGCGGATCGCGCCACTGCCGCTGTGAGCGAACCGACATTGCTCGATCCGGCAGTTCTCGGTTCCTCGCAGACGGATCAGCGAATTCGCTTTGTCATACATTTCCCAGTCGTGTTGCAGCCCGGCATCGTCGCTGGCGACGCGGTAGCGTTCACCATGCATTAATGTCAGTCCTCGAAAACACAGATTGCGAACTGGCGTGTCCTGCGGACCTTCCTTGTCGATTTCGCCTTCGACGCGAATCAGTTCGGTCAGCGTTGCGGCGAAGACGGGCGAGTCGTTTCGCGGCCAGCGATACAGTTTGCCTTGCTCTGTATTGAGGACCCACTCGCCCGGCTGATCCAGTTCCTCCAATACATTTTCGACCCAGCAAGAGTCGGTTGTTTTCAGGAAGTGAAGCGAGTTCATCGCATAGGTGGCGTCGATCGATGTGTTCGCGATCTGCGCCGCTTCATCGACGGATTCCAAGGGCAGGATATTGACGATCCAAGCGTGATGCGGGCGAACCACGATTTCCACATCCTTCACGTTTGACCAATCCTTCAACTTGCCTGGCGGAAAGTGCAACCGATTGCGACTGCCGCCGGGAAGCGGAATGAACCCGGCCGACCGCGCTCGTGGCAACCGTCCTTCGTCGTCGTAGAGGGTAAAGAAGTGATCCGAAACATCCGCCACCAACACGTTGCCGCGTGCGACCGCGGGTAAACCGGGGAGGTCATCGGGTGCCTTTTTCCAGCCTTTGATTTCGCGACCCGAACTGAAGACGGGCGTTTCGCCGGGGTAGGCCGCATAGGTGATCGTCGCGTCGCCGGTTCCTCCGTCATCGCGACCGAAGACGACGGTATCGTCAACCTGGTATCGTCCGCCGCGAATAAGCACCACGATGTCGTTAGGAGTGTCGTTCTTCAGCGCTCGCACCGCGTCACGTGCACGCTCGAGCGTGGCGAACGGACCATCGCTGTGCTGTGGATTGGCTTCGGCCAACGTTCCCGACCAATCGTCGCGACCATCGACCGCCACAAAAAAATTCGCGGTCGGCTCAGCGGCACCACACCGCGGCGTGCCGCATAAATGGATGGCCATCATGACGCTAAACAGCATCGTCGCATGGAACTTCATGGTGCATTTCTCCTGGAAAAATAACTTTTTGTCAGCGGCAATTAAACGGATTCTTGTTCATGGTATTCGGCAACGCGTCACTTGGTGAGCGTCTGATCTCGCATCACAAAACGTTCGGCGGGTTCCCATTCAGGAATCCCTCGCTCATGGCGTTGTTGTTCGTAACGTTTTACCAATGGCTGGTCGTCTGGCTTTACCTTTGGCAAACCCTCGTTGACCATCAGCGGCACGGCCGAATCCCACCACCGGTCATAAGCTTTTTGCAACTGGGAGACGACTTCGGGGTTCGCCGCAGCAACGTCAGTCGTCTCTCCGGGATCGACTGAGATATCAAATAGTTCGCTGTGATTCACCAACCGCCAACGCTCGGTGCGGACTGCGCACTTGTTGTATTTTTCCTGCTCTCGGTTTCCATCATCCCATCGCCCGCAATGCACGAACAATTCGCGGTTCGGCCAGTCCGCGTTCGGGTTTATCAGCAGCGGCAACAATGATCGTCCGTCGAGCGGTTGCATCTTCTCGGGCAACTTTGCACCGGCCAACTCTGCAAAGGTGGGGAATATATCGAGGTGGGTGATCAATGCATCGACATCCACCCCTTCACTCAGCACGCCTTTCCAGCGAAAGAAAGCTGGAACATGCGTGCCGCCTTCATGCGGTGAATTCTTGCCACCGTTCATTCCGAAATTATAGTGCTTCACTCGTTGCCCGTTCAGCTTGCCGCTGAGATGAGTGGCCCCGTTGTCGGTCATGAAAATGACCAAAGTGTTGTCAAGCGTTTTCCAATCGGCAAGCTGCTGCATCAACAGCCCGACATTGTCATCGATGTTTTCGATCATACCGTACCGGCCTGCCGTGCCACTGTCATAACCGAGATCGAGAAAACGCTGCATGTATTGGTCCGGTGCAACCAGTGGCGCATGAGGAGCATTCAATGCGATGTAGGCAAAGTAAGGCTTGCCGGTATCGGTTTGCTGTTTGATCCAGTTCAATGCGGCCTGGAAAAACAGGTCGGTACAGAACCCTTTGGTTTGCACAATCGTGTCATTGTGTAACAACACATTGTCGAAATAGACGTTGTCCTTGTTGGGCGGAAAGTCGCCGAGGTTCGTCTGTCCGATGCCTCCGGCGCCATGCATCAGCACTTCGTCAAATCCACGGTTCTGCGGCAGGTAGGCTGGTTCATCGCCCAGGTGCCACTTGCCGAACAAGCCAGTGGCATAGCCGGCCGACTGCAGTGCCTGGGGCAACGTATATACGTCCAACGCCATGCGCTCACGCTGCCGAATCGTATGAGTTACGCCGACTTTGAATGGGGGGCGGCCACTCATCAACGCGGAACGAGTCGGGGCGCAGGTCGGACTGACTTGAAAATCCGTCAGCCGCGTTGACTGTTGATAGAACCGGTCGATGTGAGGCGTTTGCAAAACGGTGTTGCCCATACAGGCCAAGTCGCCCATGCCTTGATCGTCAGTCAAGACGAAGACGATATTCGGGCGACTGCCCTCTAGCGTTTGAGCCGGAACGGTCCCTGCGGATGCGATTACGATCACCAGGGCTAGGTTGGTTATCAGGATGATTTGGTTCACTAATGTTGTGGTGCGTAGCATGGTTGGGTTCCGGTTGAGGGACGACGGACGAAGACGTCCATCGTACGGGACGATGTACGATGGACGTCCACGTCCGTCGAGCGACTTGGTGTACGATGGACGTCCTCGTCCGTCGCACGACTTGATGTACGATGGACGTCCACGCCCGTCGAACGAAAAAAATCACGCAGCAAACCTCCAGCCCGCGGATTGCCAATCGGGATGCAACCACCGGTGCCACTGCGAATTCGGCAGTCCAGCCATGGCGGCATTGCGACCGATGTACTGCACCACCCGATACAAATGTTCTTCATCGCGAAGAATTCGGTCAAAACTTTCTTGCTCCCACAATGTGCCTTTCCGTCCGAGCAGTTTATTCGTCCGGTGGGACACGTACCCTTTCATGTTCTTCAGGATGATCTCCAGCTCGTGGTCATCGGCAGGCTTCATCACAACGTGCACATGGTTGGGCATGATTTCGAAACAAGAAACGAAATATCGGTCGTCTTGAAACTTCAACAACGAGTCACGCATCAATTCCGCGATCTGCGGTTGCTCGAGTTCGCAGGCACCGTAGCCTTCGTCGAGCCATCGTTCGGTCTGATTGGTAATCTCGCGAGCCAACTCTTTCCACTGACTTTCAGATCGGGGTTCAGGATTGTTTCGTTCCCAGATTGCTCGCCACCGTTTGAGGGCTTGCAGTTGTTGTTGCGGAATGGAATCGGCCAAACGGAAGGTGACGAAGTAGGTGGCGCCGACTTGACGCCAATGAGGGAGATGTCGCTGGTAGATGTGGATCGGCAAGTCGGGATGCAATCCCCGAAAGTTGGGCGGTGCGGAAAGGTTAAAGTTGTCGTTCATCGCTGTTGGTGCTTTGATGGACAAGTTTCTCGACGGACGAAGACGTCCATCGTACGGGACGATGTACGACGGACGTCCACGTCCGTCGCGTCACATTTGGGTTTCAGTATCGGTACGATGGACGTCCACGTCCGTCGTACGGGGATAGGTACGATGGACGTCCACGTCCGTCGAGTCGCGGCTGGGTTCCGGTTTGCAATCCGTATCCTTGGATGCTTCAGGCCCATGTTCAGTTTATTTTGCGCTGTTCACGCTGATTTCACTTCGACTTGCATCTCAAGCTGCTGACCTGCCTTCAGGACAATCGGGATGTTCATTAGGACATGCACCGCGGCATCCTTCGTTTCTTGACGCGACGAAATCGGCTTGCCATCGAGCTTCAAATCAACCGCCTTTGCCTCGGCTCCTTCGGCGAGTCCGAGGCTCACTTCCGTCAGTCGCAGCTGGCCTTCGGCAACGTGGATGGACGCCTGAAGCGTGTTGGCCTTCCGAGCCTGTGTGAACAGCCCATAGCCTTCCGCGACAGTAAAGAAACTGGCGTGGTCTTCGGGACTGAAGATGGGCTGAAAACCGATACGCCCCGCAGGCCCGTCGTAGATGAAACCTTGTAGTGCGATCAAGGCCGACCACACGCTCAACGAGCGACCATAGTATTTGCCGCATTCATCGTCGCCGAACGGATTGCCCGAGTAACCCCAAGGACCGTTCTTCATGTTGGTAACACCCTCGGTGCGGAGGCGGCCGTTGTAGCGATCAGCAATCGTCTTGATGACCATCAGTCCTTCTCGCAGCATCCCGTTTTGCATCATCGTGACCGCCGCGCCGTATTCGAATCCGGTCATCACCTCGTCGCCATACTTCATGCCCGGAATCGGTTGAGGGTTCTTGGGCCACGTGATCATCTTCATCCCACCATCGTCGACTTCGCAGTACTGACGCGGCTTGAGCGATTGGCCATGAAAGTCGGCCAAGAAGTTGTACTTCAATAACGACTCCATCGCCTTACGCGAGCGATCTTCGGGATAGTTGCGGTCGATGCCCACTTGGCCCGCCCACCACTCACCAAGGATTTGATCGATATGGCATCCGTCGAGGTAGTCTTGGGCACGCTCGGCACCAACCTCTTGAATGTAATATTCACCGTTCCACAATCGTTCGTTCTGCAGCTTCTTGCCAGACTGCCGAATCTTACGGTATTCCGCCGCCATGTCGGGCTCACCCATCACCTCGGCCATGCGAGCCGCCGCTTCGAGTGCGGACAGATACAGCGTGCCGATCCACGAGGAGCATCCCGTGAACGCGCCATCGAGTGTGTTGTGCTGGATGTGCTGCATGTATCCGTCACGATTGGGATCCCAGTGGTCGATCCCCCACTCCATCGCCTTCTTGATGTTGGGCCATTGCGATTGAAGCCACTGGTTGTCGGTCGCACAGAGGTGCTCGCGGTAGCAGTTCAGGATGGTGCCAAAGTGCCCATCGGCTGCGGGACTCTTGTTGGTGTGTCGATGCGGCAGCAAGCCACTGGGCACCATCGTCGAAAAATCCTGCTCACGCATCTTGCGACCGAGTTCGGGAAACAATCGCGCGTGGCCTTGAGCATAGTGCCAGACGTGGGTGCAATTACCAGCACAGCAGCCATCGGTCGGATTGCTGCCTTCCCAAGCGCCAAAGAACCCATCGGCGGCCCACCAGCAAGTTTGGCTGCGCAAGACAGCCAGTTGTGAGCTCATGCGATCCAGCAACCACCTTGGCAGTTTGGAGGCATAAAGCGTGTCATGAAAGCGGCGAGTTCGTGCGGTCAAGTCTTCGAGATTCTCGATTAGGTAAGTCGCCACACCGCGAGCACTGGGCCACCAATTGGTGTAGTTTTGTCCTTGGTGCGACCAGCCGACGCTCTGTCCGCTTTCGCCTTCTAATTTCACCGGTCGTCTTCCCGACCCATGACTTCCGGCTTTGAAGTACCAAGTCAATACAAAGGTGACCGACTTCGTTTCGCCTGGTGCAAGTTCGATGGGAGCCGAAAGAGCACCATTGACGGTCTTGCCGGCCGCGGTGACGTCGCTCGTACGATGGACGTCCACGTCCGTCGAACCGGATTCTTGACCGACGAGCGTTGAACCGGAATCCCGACGGACGTTCGTTGAATTTGACTCACGACGAACGTGGACGTCGGTTGAATTGGAATCCCGACGGACGTGGACGTCCATCGTACTTGATTTCCGACGGACGTGGACGTCCATCGTACTTGATTCACGACGGACGTGGACGTCCATTGTACCGGTGGTTTGGAAAGCACGATGCAATTCATTGACGGAATTCCAACTGGCACGTCCTGATGCACCGGATGCCTTTGTCATCAACACCATATCCGAGTTGTCGATGCCCGCGCAGGTCATGTGCAGCAGCATCGCATCGCCTTCGCTAACGATCTGATTCTGATTCCTGCCGAACTTGCCCCCCTGCCCTTCGGCATATCCGAGTGCGTTCTTCTGTGCGGCGAGGACATCGACCTTGACGCGAGCGGAGGAGGTGTTTTTGGCGGTGATGGTATAGATCGCACAGGGAATCGCCGAGTTCTTCAAATCCATCGGTAGGAAAGGATTGAAAACCTGCAACTCAATTTCCACTGGCAGCGCGGGCTCTTCGAAGCGATACGTGCCCAGCGGGTACTCGCCTTCGAATTTTAGTGATGGCATTGCTGCAAATGGGCCGACCGCCTCGGTCTGCAAGGCACGCACCACAGGTTTCCCGCCCTCGGACTCCGCCCGCACCGCAAGGAAGCTGTCGGCGATCCGTTCTTCCGAAAAGTTACAAGCGATCTGCCAAATCGCGGGCTCGGCTTTTCCGTTGAACTGAATGGCGCCGGCACCGATGCCGCCCACCATAAAGTTAATCGCGGCCAAGTTTTCCCCCTCGTAAACACGCGGCTTGCCTGGAGCTGTCAGCGCGGGATCACTCAGGATCGTCTGCTCTTTTTGTGCACGGCGAGCGTTTCGCTCCGCTTTAACGCGGGCAACGATCTCGCCGGTTTCTTTGAGACGCTGTTCCCATCCCGCCGCCTGGAGATGTTCTTGGATCTCCGCCTGAGTCAATCCGGTCGCATAGCAGGCGACTTCGTCCAAACAAATATCCGCTGATCCCCAACCATGGACCGTGGTCGCCCCCATGGTCATGGTCGACTTGTTGGGTCCTCGGCGAGTGAACTCAAACGCACCGCCGCGCAGACTGCACTCGTAACCATCCACGTAGGCCCGCAGGTCGAGATCAAAACTGGTGATGGCCAGGTGATACCATCGCCCCACTTCGATCGGCTGGTCGGTGGGCAGATTGATCGTCGTCAGCACGTCGCCATTGACGTTGCGATAGACCAGCGTCGACAAGTCGTTTTTGATCCCGACGATGTAACGAGCCTGTTGTCCGGCGGTCTGTGCGATGATCACCGGATCCTCGTTCCCCTTGGGTGGCGAGGCAAGTTTAAAGAACAGCTCCAACGTCGCCGAGCGGCCTCGCAAGTGATTCGTGTTCTGTACTGAAACCGGCTGTTCTGGGACAAGACAGATCGCTTGTCCGTCCACGACACCATCGACATAGGATACCGATCCACCGTCCTTCGCAGGGGCCTTGCCCATCACATCGGTCAAGTTGCCATCAAACCGCCAATAGCCTCGCAGAGATTCGTGCGACTGGATCGCGTCGGCATAATTTTCCCGGCGACCAGCAGCCAACAGCGGCTTGCCAGTGAGCGCGGTGGTCATTGCGCCCGCCGCAATTAAGAAACGCCGCCGTGACAAGTCGAAATCGGAAGCGGGCTGGCAACAGGATTCTTCCGACGGATGGTTGATGACGTTGAACTGCATAATGGATGTATCGGTTGGCGGTTAACTTGAGTTGCTTTCGCTAGCACTGGAAACGTTGGCGAGTTCCCCAATCTGCTCGTCTCCGATGCGTGATCGACTGCATGTCGACCTCGGCGCCCACTGGATTGATGGTTGCGATGAAAACGGGGACCGAGTGACTTGGTCGCATCAAATCGCTCGGTAGATAAGACCAACATTCGTCTGTGACAACCGTTTGACGCTGTCGGATGATTGGCGTCAGCCGTGTTCGGCTGCCGATGTCACGCTATCCTGGCTGTGTAACCCATTTATCTTAACCGATGGGACGGTCCTGCCGAGGATGAATTGCGACATGGATTTAAGGTTTTGCGACAGGCTGAAACAGCAACTAGATTCGGGAAATCGCCGCGTTTCTAATACGCAGAATCTTTAAATGAGCTGCTCGCGTTAAGGCGCGCACCCCATGGATCTCATCGGGCAGTCGACTTCTAGCGGTCAGTCCTTCGGAATGACAAGAGATGCGAAGAAGCGTTTGATCTCGGCGGTCACCTTGTCATTTTCGACTTCGCGGGCCGCATTCAGGACATCGACGAACACCCAAACCACTTGATTCTCGATCAGATACAGTTCGTGCATCGCCTGGCCGCCACCGTACTCGCCAGCCGAATTTTTTCCTGGCGGATAGCGATACTCTAATCGAACGGCGGGATAGGCCGAGTCTTTGATCGGCGTCAGTGATATCGATTCGCTGCCCGATTTGCTGCGCATTGTTGCGTTACCGATTCTCGCGATGAATTCAATTTTGTCCGTCGCCGCGTCAATCACTGCCGCGGGATACGTGATGACGTGGAAATTCCAGAACCGGCCCCGCGCCGAGACCTTGTAGATTTCGAAGGTCACTGAGCCTTGGGAAATCGGCGTCACTTGGTCGGTCCTGGTCGGTTTACCCGGCAGCTGGATACGGACGCGGCCGTCGATCGCGGTAACCGTGTGCCAATCGCCACTCGGTTTGGCGGCTGAGTCCTTGTCATCGGAAACGGGCGCCGCTGCCCCGCCTTTGTCACGCATCGCTGTCTCGATCTTGTCGCGTGCCGCTGTTTCGATTCTGTCGCGTCCCGCTGTCTCGATCTTGTCGCGTGCCGCGAGGGCCGCCACGCGAGCCTGGATGATCGGCGCTGCGTCGACTCGCCAGCCATTTTTTTTGCGAATGAGCGAGTAGGGAATGGGATGATTGGGAATCTGTAACAGGACTCGCTCCGTGCTGACATCCTCGTCGCCCACCGTCATCGTCCGTCCGCCCGGCAAGGAAACCTTCTCGCCCAACTTCAAGCGTCGGATCTCCTCCGACGCGATTTGCTTTTTCATTTCCGCGACGACTTGCGGAGGCGCCGCTTCCCCTTGCAAAAGAACAGCTGCATTGGGATGTGGCAAAATTAGCGTTACGACTTGTCGTCGATTGCCGCCAGCCAGTGCCACCAGAAACTGCCGCAACACGTCTTCCGGCGAAGCGTCTCCGCCCTCATCGATTTGGGACGCAATGAAAGCTCGGTCTTCCTCGCAAAGACGCTCAAGTGGCAAAACGGTTTGCGATCCGTCCTTCTTCCGCAACGTGACCTTGCCCTCAGTGACCTCAACGAACTCCGCTTCCACCTTGTGTTGCCCGGTGCTGTCGGTCCACAGACGCAGTGCCGTCGGAGGTTGACCGTCACGTGGTTGGTTTGCGGTTGTCGCTGATTTCGTGTCGTACGCCCGCCGAATCAATTGCCGAGGAATTCTAAGAACGCGACTTGCCGGCGCGCTGTCAAGCTGCACTTTGACCAATCCGCCACGCATCGACTCAAGGACCTCACCCTCGATCCACTTGTTTCCTTGCCGCACTTCCACGCGATCGCCGATCGCAAAGTCCACGTCGCGATTTGGCTTCCCTGGCGATTGTGCCTGGGACGAATTCAAAAATGCAAGGACAACGATTGCGATTGGCAAAACGAAAGAACCGCGAAACAGACGAGCAGCAGTCATCGAACGATCCTTTGCAATGGAATGGGGTATTCAGGTAGGCCGCCATCGATTGGCTCAACGATATGATACATGTGGTCCGTCACCTTTTCGAAGCAGATTCGGAAATATTGTTATTGTCCCCTTGAATAGCCGAAGTACGCTAGGATGGTTTCAAGCGGCATCTGGCGAACGAATTCGATGTATCGGTCGTGGATGTTGGGCCCGGCTCGTGGACCATCGGACGCAATCCGAGCTTCGATCGTGCGAATGCGGGCCTCGCGTACCTGCTTGGCCGCATCGACAATCTTCGTGTGCGGAGCGTCTTCATCAATCAGCTTGAACAGCGTTATTTCACGCCGCTGCAGGATCGCTAGTTTTTTACTCGAGTGGGGAAGGTAGTTCGTCACAGCGGTGCTCCGTAAAACGCTAGCTGCCTTACTTATGACGTGTAATCAAACGTCAATTTTTGCCCGGCGTTGACGGTCACGGGTTCCGCGAAACGCAAAACGTACTGGCCTTGGTTTGACCCAAACGTTGCAGGAATCTCGTTGCCGGCAAGCTTCACGTTGGCGCCGCTTGCCGTCGTTTCCGGGACTGCATCGAGTGTAAACTCTTTCAGAGTGAGTTTGCCGTAATGCAGTTCGACCGCGGCCGACTGTTTGCCCGAGTCGACTTTTTGGGAAAAACGCCCCCAACCTTCCGCCGTCGTAAACGCCGCCCGGAAATTCTCGGGACTCAGCCGCGGGCCGAATGCCAACTTGCCTGCAGGACCGTCATAGCGATAACCGCACGCTGCCAAGTAGGCACCGTAACTGGCCATCGCACGCGAGTAGTGATCACTGCATTCGACTTCGTTGTAAGGGTTGCGGGCGTCCGGCGAGTAGCGGTCATAGATCGCCTTGCCAATCGCCAAACCTTCCTGGACCATCCCTTCGCGGATCATGTGGGCGGCGACCTGCCATTCGAATCCGGTCATGCACTCGTTCAGATAGCCAGCGTAACTGGGCTTGCCGCTCTTGGGTTCAATTTTGCCATTGGGGAAGCTGCACATCACCAGTCCCGCATCGCCAGCGGCGGCATACCAACGGCCGTTTTTCATCACTTTGCGGAACTCGCCCACGTTTGGTGCAAAGTTGTACTTCCACAGCGATTGCAGCGACTTTCGAATCTTGTCCTTGGGCAGGATCGGATCGAGTCCGACTTCGTGCAGCCAGCTTTCGCCCAGCACTTGGTCGATATGACAGCCGTTGGTCGAGCCGTGCTTTTCACTATCCGCATCCCCGGGAATGTGAATGAAGTAGCCGAATTCTTCCTTCCAAAGCAGATCCACCATCGCCGGTGCGCCTTTGGCGACAATCCGTTCATAACGCTCGGCCACGACCGGTTGATTCATCTGACGTGCCATCACCGCCGATGCTTTCAGCGCGGCGTGGTAGACGTTGATCAACCAATGCACCTTGCCGTACCAAGGTTCGTCCAAAGTGTTGTGCTGGGCACCGGCCAATAGCCCGTCTTCATCCGGATCCCATTCCTTGATCACAAAATCCATCGAACGTTTGACCCGGTCCCACATGCTCTCGAGGAAGCGGTAGTCCGTCGTCATCTGGCTTTCACGCAGCACGCGAATGATCGTGCCGCAGGTGCCGTCCAAAGCATCGTCTCTGTCGTTTTTGCCTTCTCTCATCGAATAGCGGAAGTAGATCATTCCAGTGGACTCGTCGAAACCGAGACCATACTCGATCTTGTCGCGGCACTCGCGTTCGATTTCTGGAAAGACCCTCGCTAAACCTTGGGCATAGTTCCACACGTGCGTGCAATTACCGGGACAGCATCTGACGCCTTCTTCTAAATTGTAAATCTCGGTGTCGTTGCCACGTGGATAGACTCGCTGTGCGACTTGGGTTTGCATGCAGTTGATGGGAATAAACGCACGCTCCAAAAACCAATACGGCAAGCTGGAATCGTACCAGGTATCGATCCATTTCTTGCTGGTGTCGTACAGCTCGCTCTCACGGCTGGCTACCTGACTCGAAGCTTCGGCAGCGGTCGGCCAAACCGTCGCGTAGTGATTGCGGCCGGGCGAGGTCGACTTCGGCCCAACGCCAAAAGCGGTGCCATAGCGAACATTCGGAAAACGCCAGGAAACGGCGAAGGACACCGTCTTGGATTCACCGGGGCCGAGCGAAAATTTGCGGCCGATCGAAGCGAGAGCAGGCCGTTTGGGATTCATCTCGGCTTGGGCACCATCCTCGGGACCGGCATCGGAGTCAAAGATGCCGTTGGGACCAGGATTGGTTTTTGCCAAATCGACCAGCTCCGGCTTCTCCTTGCCAAAGACACCAAGTGCCATCGAATTGGCATCTTCGAAATCTGCCGTGCATTCGACGGTAGCAATCCCATCCAGTTCGCGATACACACAGACTTTCTTTCCCTTCGAGCCATTGGTGCTGTTATCGATCCAGCCCGCCATCGCCACCTCTTGGGAATCCGGCGAGTGGTTGGTCACCGTGTATCGCATCACGATGACCGGATAGCTGGACTCATCACGGCGAAGCGGAATGAAGGGAGTGTAGGCTTCTAATTGAACGTTTAGCGGACACGATTCATCCGCGTAGTCCACTCGCCCCATCGGGTATTGATTGGTGAACTTGACGCTCTTGAATCCATTTGCGTCCAGCGTGTGAACCTTGCCACCGACTCGCAATGCAAACCCTTGATCCCTCGAGGAACGGGCCACATCGGGTTGCATGTAGCGAGCGCCTTTGGGGTTATTCTTTCGGTCCTTCGCAGCGGTAAGGTTCCAGTACCAAAGCCCGCCATCGCCGCCGAGATAGACTTGCCCGGTACAGAGACCACTGATCGGCATGCCGATGTACTTCAGACCATCGCCGGTCGCGGTCAGCGGCTCGCCGCGTGCATACAGACTGGCGATCCAATCTTTGCTCAGCTTCTTGTCGGCAGGAATGACGTGATCGATTTCCGCGGCTTCAAATGGTCCGGCCATCACATTGCTGCGAGCCGCCATCATCATCGCTGCAGTCAACCCGGTTGCTTTGACGAATTGGCGACGTCCCACCAAGGCATTCTCGCCCCCACAGCAACCGGACGTGGAGTCGCAGCCGTTGAGAGCATCGGAGAGTTGAGTGTTGGTTTCGTTTTCCATGGTGTTATTTCGCTCGTTTCAGTGGTGTGGGGGCGTCCACGAATGCCGCAGGCCGGCTGTTTTCAGCTAACCGTTTTTCAAAGGCTTCGACAGCCGCACGAAGCCGCGACACCACCTCGGGGTGTTCCGCGATGACATTCCGCTTTTCGCCAATATCCGATTCCAGGTCATACAACGCCGATGCCGGTGGGCTCTTGTCACCGTTGGCTTGTGGCAGCGCTAAGTGCAGCTTCCACTTGCCCGATCGGACGGCCTTCAAGTCGTTGTCGCGATAGTAGAAAAATGTGTCGTGTGGACTCGTTTCATTGCCAGTCAGAACGGGCCAAATGTCCTTGCCGTCAATGATGTGATCCGCTGGCAATTCGGCTCCGGCGAGCCCCGCAAACGTCGGCAGCAGATCCATCGCGGTCATCAATTCATCGTTCTCGCGACCAGCCGGAATTTTGCCTGGCCAACGAATCACCGCCGGAACACGAGGTCCGCCTTCGAACGTGCTGCCTTTCTTGCCTCGCAGCGGATGAGCTTTCCCCGTCGCAGGGCCGTTGTCGCTTGTGAAAATGACGAGCGTGTTTTCATCGAGTCCGTTGGCTTTAATCGCATCAAGAATCTGGCCGACGGACCAATCGATTTCATCGATCGCGTACTTAAACAGTTTGGTGCGAGTCCGGTAATCGACACGTTTCCCTTCCTTGGCCAACTTCGCTTTGACGGCATCCGGCGCATCCTTCATAAACGGCGGCGACACATGCAACGGACCATGAGGCAGCGGGTGCGGCACATACAAAAAGAACGGTTCGTCCTTGTGTTGTTCGATAAATTGAACCGCTCGCTGCGTGAACCGCTTGGTCAAGTAATCCGCGTCGGGATCCTGCTCGACAACCGTTTCCCCATCCAATAGTGGCAGCGGAGGAAATTGGAAGTGGTCCTGCCGCGGATGTTGCGGATGGATATCATGGCTGTAGGGCAGCCCAAAGAATTCGTCAAAGCCCTGACGGGTGGGCAGAAATTCTGGCTGATCGCCGAGGTGCCACTTGCCAAACATCCCGGTGACATATCCTGCCTCGCGGAGCACCTCGGCGATTGTCACTTCTTCTGGATTCAACCCCTTGCGGTCGCCGGCCAATAAAACGGCAAAGTCAGAACCGTACGCCATATCAATCCGGCGCGGATAGCATCCGGTCATCAACGCCGCCCGCGACGGCGTACATAGCGGTGCCGCCATATAGAAATTGGTCAACCGCGAGCCGTCGGCCGCCATTTGATCGATCCGCGGCGTGTTGACGTGCGTGCCACCAAAGCAGCTGAGATCGGCATAGCCCTGGTCGTCGGTAAAGATAACGACGATGTTCGGCTGCGGCGATGGCGCTGCAAACGCCGCAGTTGCTCGAAAGCAGAAGCTTGCAACTAGGCTGAGACTGGCAATCAAGCAGATAAGGTTTCGGTCGTTCATTTGGTTTTCTTCTGTGGGCGATATTTCGAGAGAGAATCCTGCATCTGCTGGACGATTTCAGGGGACTCGCGGTAGAGGTTCTTTGTTTGATTGACATCGGCTTCAAGATCGTACAGCTGTGCGGCAGGGGCATCCTTTTTGATCTTGCCGTTTTCAATATCGCTATTGGGGGTGTGGACCAGCTTCGCAACCGCGGCGCCACCCCAAGCGTGTTGGTGGGGCTTTGATCCGGTAAATCCGCCATCGCTTCGTGCCGGAATGTACATCCACTTGCCCTTTCGCAATGACAAATGCGACGCTTTATACGGAGCCAGAATCAATTCGCTGCGTAGCGGTTGGTCTGGATTGCCAAGGATCGCGGGAAGCATATTGATACTATCCTTTTGCTCAGCCGCACTCAGTTGAGTTCCCGTCAGCGCCGCCATTGACGCCAATATGTCGAGGTTGCAAAGCAATTGGTCCGATACACTGCCGGCTTCGATTTTTCCCGGCCACCAAGCAATCAGCGGTACACGGTGTCCGCCTTCCCAAACGCCAAATTTTGAACCCAGTAGATCGCCGTTGATCTTGTGCCCCAGTGCCGCGGCCGCACGGCCACCATGGTTGAACATGCCTCCGTTATCACTGGTAAAGATCACCAGCGTATTGTCCGCCACACCACTCTCTTCGAGGCTCTTCATCACCTCGCCCACGATCCAGTCAAGTTCATGGACAAAGTCGCCGTAAATCCCGGCTTGGCTGGTTCCCTGAAATCGCTCGGCCGGTGTAAAGGGATGGTGGACATTGGTGGTCGCTAAGTACAGAAAGAAAGGCTTCTTGTCGCGTTCCTGAATCCACTGGACCGCCTTCTCGGTCAATTTGGTTCCGACTTCGTAATCGTTGTATTGCTTGTGGGCTTCCACCGCCCCACTGAACCGATTGGGAGTGCGTTGGGCAGCTTCGGGCGGAATTTCTGTGATGGGCGTGGCACCCTTGCTCTTGTTGCCAAGATAAACCAACGGATCATCGGGATCACCACCGACGATGCGATCATTCTCGACGTACACGTAAGGCGGAGCGCTGTTCACAATCGGCACTCCGAAATAGTAGTCAAATCCAAGGTCCAGCGGCCCCGGCCGCAGCGGTTCTTGCCAATCGTTAGCCGTTTCGCCAAAACCCAAATGCCATTTGCCCACGACCGCCGTATCGTAACCACGATTCTTGAAGACATCGGCCAGGGTGAGCGTTTCGGTGTCGATGATCAGCGGCGATGGGATCGGGGCGGGACCCCATACGCCTTTCCCGTCCATCGCCCGAAACGGATACTCGCCGGTCAACAACGCATAGCGAGACGGCGTGCAAACCGCTGATGCGGTATGCGCATCGGTAAACCGTCGGCCTTGCGCGGCCAGCCGATCGATATTCGGTGTCTGCAATTTGGTTGCCCCGTAGCAGCCCAAATCGCCATACCCAAGGTCATCCGCAAGAATGTAGACCACGTTGGGCGGCGACGGTTCATCGCCGTCAACCGGGGCAGCCAGCACCAAGGAAAGGCAAAGCGTGAAAAGGGCGAATCGTGTTTTCATAATCATGAGACGGGGGATTCCAAGGTTGGGGGATCGCGGTGAGTGGACGCGTGGCGTAAACAAGATGGAGGGTGCTGCGGAACTTTGGATAAGGATCGAGTCGGCTTCATGGGGCCATTTTAATTCTCGCTTGCCCGGTAGTGCGGGGTGCCTTTGAGCCATTGGTAATCGGCATACTGATACGCGTTTTTTCCCTTTTGCGTGCTTTCGAAGTACGAAGGTTTACTCTGCTGATCCAATTCCTGCCAACGCCTCAGCATCGTTTGCACTCGCTCGGGCTGCGACTT
Source organism: Novipirellula caenicola (assembly GCF_039545035.1). Classification (NCBI taxonomy): domain Bacteria; kingdom Pseudomonadati; phylum Planctomycetota; class Planctomycetia; order Pirellulales; family Pirellulaceae; genus Novipirellula; species Novipirellula caenicola. The sequence goes on along the minus strand of NZ_BAABRO010000005.1, from coordinate 343,204 downwards.
GGACAGATCCGTCGTTTCGGAAAGATCGTCTTTCAAATTGAAGAGCTGGACCTCGTTTTTCTGAACGATCAGCTTGAAGTCGCCGACTCGCAGGACACCACTTTTCTGACCTACTTTGCGATCGGTACGCCAGAACAATTCGTCATGCGGAGCATCGGAGGTTTGTCCAGTCATGTAGTCGGTGATGTCGGCACCATCAAGCTGCGTCTTTGACAGATCGCCGCCGGCCAACGCAATGGCGGTGGCGCCGATGTCCAGCGATGTGACCGGATGATCCAGGACGGTTCCCGGCTTCACTTTGGTGGGCCAACGCACCACCATCGGAACACGCAGGCCGCCCTCAAAACTGTCCCATTTCGCGCCGCGTAAAGGTCGATTGTCACTCGTGCGTTTCATCCCGCCGTTGTCGCTTAAGAACCAGACCACGGTGTTTTGCGAGAGCTCCAATCGATCGAGGGTTTCCAGCAGCTTTCCGATCCCCTGGTCCATCTCATCGACCATGGCGGCATAGATCGAACGAGCTTGGGGCTTCACTCCCGGAATCTTGGTCATTTCGCTGGCAGGAAATTTTGCGATCGTTTCCTCGGGTGCCTCCAGATATTCGTGCGGCGCGTTGTAGGACATAAATAGAAAGAACGGCTTTCCTTGGTTCTCTTCGATATAGCCAATGCCGTAGTCCGTCAGTTCCCGTGTCAGATACTGCTCCCACTGTAGCGGCTGTTGGTTATGGATAATCGGCATCGTGTGATGCATATCCCGCATCCCCCAAGGCTTCTTCATCCTCAGGTACTTCCCGTTGTACGACGGATGATCCATCGGGTAGTAAAGTCGGCCGCCGCTGAGGAAGCCGTACCAGTCGTCAAACCCCAGTGCGTTGGGATGCTGGTCGTGGGTCGTTCCCATGTGCCACTTGCCGACACCTCCGGTCGCATAACCCTGCTGCTGCATCCAGTGAGCTACCGTCTTGATTCCGGTGGGTAGCCCATGGGTTGGGTTGAGCGGCTGGTTGGGATTGCCGTGCCAGCCAAACCGTGACTGGATTTGCCCGGTAATAAAACCGGCGCGGGAAGGTCCGCACATCGGCCCGGTCACATAGCCGGATGAAAACCGGGCGCCGTCATCCGCCAAGCTGTCGATGTTGGGTGTTGGGATATCGCTGCAGCCGTTAAAGCCGACATCGGCATAACCCAAGTCGTCTGCCATGATGACAATGATATTCGGGCGTGACTCGGCACAGGCAGCTGACCCCATCAACATTATTGCAAAAGCGATCAGCGTTTTCATTTTCGCTCTCCCCTACCGTCCTTTTCTATTTCGCTTCGAGTCGTGTTACACAATCGAGCCCGAAAAAAGTGCCACTGCTTTTCGGATTCTTGCCTACCACTTCGACTCGCAGCACATAGATGCCGTCGACCGGGTCGAAAACGCCAAGTTCGATCGCTGCGGATGGCGACGGTTTGCCGGCATAGAAATCGACCTGCGAACCCGCCGGCTTTCCATTGACCGAAAAACGAAGAATTCCAAAATCCTTGGATCTTGTGGCATACAGCGTCAACCGCTCAGCAACAGGGCTGGATGTAGGAACGCGAAATTCCACGACATCGCCAACCGCTAGGCCTTTAAATAGAACATGGTCTGTTTCATTCCAGTTTCCTTTGTAACTTTTCAGATTCTGAGGCTTCGTGGTCAGTTGCTTCGGATTGGAAACAATCTCCATCTCCTCGAACTCGACCGCTCCCTTGAAATCATTGGCCGAGCTATCAGCTTCCGTGCCATCTAAATCCGGAAGCGGCGGTACATTAAGCACTTGTTGCGGTTCCGGTTTGCGATTGGACGCCGTGTCGGCAAAGCCGTACCAATACGCACCGACGCCATAACCCATTTCCACGTCGCTCCAATGCCAGATCTCCATATCCAGCTGCAGCGAACGGTGGAAAGGCATTTTATCGAGCGACCGGCTGCGAGTCTCTACGCTGTAGCCGAGTGTGTTTCGCGTACCCGCTTGAGACTCGGGTTTGCGGCTCACCTTGTTCCATTTGTGAGCGCGCGGCTGTGCATGGAAGGGATGCTGATAGAAATCCGTGCTGATGCCGCCCCAAGAGTAGCCGTAGTAGTCTTCGGTTCCCGTGCCGAACAGTGACGGAAAGTCTTCGCCATCGACCCAGATTTTTTCATCGCCTTCGCCCCACCACTTTTCGACCGGGTTCATCACGGTGAGGGTGTCGCCGACATACACGCCACGCCCCTCGAGCGTGACATAATTCCAATCCGAAAACGGACGGGTCGGTACCGGATACTGACCTCGCCAACCAGCGTGGAAATACATCGAACGATCGTCCCAAGTCCAATCTCCGGTTTTCACGACCAACTCGGCATCAACCGGCTCGCCGCTCAGGTTCAACAGTGAAACCTTGCCGCCATTTTGATAGGGCATCACCCAGCGGCAGCTCATCGTCCCGTCTTCGCTCACCGTACGATACCAGCCCTGCACCGGGTTCAACCCGATCCCCGAGCCAAAGAAATCGCCGATCGGGCACCAAACCGTTTGCTTGCCATCAAACTCGATCTTCAGGACCACTTGGCGAGTGACGCTCGGAGTTTGGTAGCTGCCGAGTTTTACCGAAATCTCTCGCACGGCGGCCGTGCCCGAGGGAAGGTCCAGCGACTGTTCGTCTTGAGACTTGATCGTGGCGGAGGTCGTCAAGACGTTCTCGTCGGCCGATGCTCGCACCGCTTGATCCGCTCGATTACCTGGATTCAAAAGCAGCTTGCCCGTTTCCTCGGTCAATTCTTTATTTGACTCGAGGTCCGCGATGGTAAAGGTTTCCACCGGAGTGCCCGCGTCATATTCACGAAAGGTGAAGATGAAAAAGAACGGCATCTTGTCGGTCGTCACCTTGCAGCTTTTCGCGTAGGGAATCGGGAAAAAGTTGACCGCCGAACGCAGCGACGAATGAGCAAACGGAGCAGGAATCACGCCCGAGCCATCGAACATGCCCAACATGTTGCCCTCCAACGCGGGCTCGTCAGCCCCGTCGAGATACACACGCATATGGATATCCGTGTCGGGTTGGTTGGCATTCCGCCACGGCATCCATGTGCGGACGATCGCTCCGGGGCCCTGATGATCCATCAACACCCACTCTTGCCTTCCGTTATTCTCTTCGAGACGGATAAAATTGCGGTCGCCTGGATTGTTGTTGAAATCTTTGTTCGTGAACCAACCCTTCGCATCCTTGGGGGTTTTGGAGGCTCGGTTGTAGCTGCTGTGCTGTTTCAAGCGGAAATTCTTCGCTGGAAAACGAGCCACCGATTCACGGTCAACCATCTCGTGTAAAAGCGATTGGATCGAAACAGGCTCTTGTGCCTGTGCCGCAGCGGCCACCAAAAAGCTAGCCGTGCCTAACAGAAAGATTGTTCTTATTACGCATGTCATTGTTGTTGTCTTTGTTAGTCTTTTCTTCTCCGAGACTTCGTCGCCGAATTGGACTTGTTCGCTGTAGTCAAGCGAGGCTGTTTTAGGTTGACCCGGACATCGTTCGACAGTTCCGGTCCATCGGTGCTGCGGCCGCGGCGGACATCCGATTCCAGCTGGGCCAACAACCGCTGAGCGACCTCAGGATGGCTGCGATAGAGATTCGTTTGCTCCGACGGATCTGCCTGCATATCGTAAAGCTGTGCCTCGGCATCATCCGACGTCTTTTCTTTTGTCCATCCGCCCGATCCGTTCGTCAGCAGCAGCTTCCACTTTCCATCGCGATAGGCGAATTTGCCGGCGATTGAATGATGGACGACGCCCTTGCGAGCGGAAACGATCGCGTCGCCTTTGAGTGCAGGCAAAAAGCTGACGCTGTCTTCGCCGGCGGTCGGCGGAAGAGTGGTTCCCAGCACATCGGCGCACGTTGCCATCAAATCGGTCAGACAGATGGTCTGGTCGCAAACGCTGCCGGCTTTGACGCCCGCGGGCCAGCGGACGATAAAGGGAACGCGGTGCCCGCCATCCCAAAGGTCGGACTTGTAACCACGAAAATGGGCGCTGGGATAATGCCCTTTTTGCTCTAACACCTCTGCGTTGGATGGATTCGCCGAGCAACCGTTGTCGCTGGTGACCACAATGATGGTGTTGTCTTTGAATCCCGCAGCGTCCACCGCAGCGGTGATCTGGCCGATCACGTCGTCGGTCTGCATGACAAAATCGCCGTAATCGCCCAGCCCACTTTTGCCCTGCCACTGCGACGACGGAACGATGGGCGTGTGCGGCGAGTTCAACGCGATGTACATAAAGAAGGGTTGGTCTGCCTTCTGTTGCTGAATGTACTGCACCGATTTGCGTTGGATTTCAGGAAGCACATCGACAACTTCGAAATCAACATGAGCGTGTCCCTCACGATTCTTGTACGGATTCTTCTTGACCGTGCACTCGCCTACAAAGCGGTCATTCTCGATGAAGATATAGGGAGGCATGTCCAGCGATGCCGAGATGCCGTAGAAGTAATCGAATCCGTGGTGAACCGGGTTGTCGGCAATGACGCCGGTCCAATCGACATTGTTGCCCGCCTTATTGGCAGGCTTGCCATCGGTGGTCGGCATGTTCATGCCGAGATGCCATTTGCCGATGCAGGACGTGTTGTAGCCCTGGTCTTTCAAAAAATCAGCTACCGTCACACGCTCTTTGTTGATCAACGGCGGACTGTAGCCAAACAGTACGGATCGCTGTAGCCGAGTGCGCCAGTTGTAGCGGCCTGTCAAAATGCCGTAGCGAGTCGGAGTGCAGACCGATGAACTTGAGTGCGCATCGCTGAAGACCATCCCCTCGGCAGCCAATTGATCCATCTGCGGCGTGGCGATTTTTCCGCGTTCAGGATTCAGACAATGAACGTCACCGTAACCGAGGTCGTCGGCGAGGATGTAGATAATATTGGGTTTATCGGATGCGGCATTTGCGGCCGCGGCTGCGAAGCAGAAAAGCGTTAGCAGCAATGATTTCAATAAGGTGTTCATTAACGTCCCTTTCCTGTAACGGCTTCGGGCAAGGCGTGTTGCCCCGCGTTTGCGTTTCGACGAATCTCGGTATGTCGCTTACTCCGCGTGGTATACCAGTGATATTTTCCCTCTGCCTTTGGATCCGCCACCACGGGGGCATCGTACTGCACCGCGATCACGGTGTTGCGTAGGTCCGGCGCCGTCGGCGGCACCTCGATCTTGGTGACGTGACCGTCGGCGTCGTAGGACAGTGGCAGAGACTCGCGATTTGGATCCGCCAAGAAGTAAGCCTTCGTAGGCTTGCCAACGATGCCGTTGAATTCAATCCCTTCGGGCTTCCACTCCAACACGTGTAGATACACGGTTTGATCTTTTTGAGTCATCGCACCCCACCAGAAATCAAAATCCACCGGTGATGACGTGGTGCCGTAGATCGACTCGCCGTTCACTTCCATCCATTTTCCGACCGCCTGCAAACGCTCGATCTCCTCGGGCAGCAACGTACCCTCGGGGGTCGGCCCCACGTTCAACAGCAGATTCACCCCGCGAGCACCACACAACGCCAAAAATTCAATGATGTCCTTGGGGGACTTCCAAGCGTCGTCGGTCCGGTCGTAGCCCCAATTGTGACGCATGGTCATGCAGGTCTCGGAATCTTGGGTCATCCGCTCTGTGGGAAGCATGCGGTCGGGAAGCGATTCAAAATCGGCGTACTTGCGTTGGTCCTCCGGCACCCTGCGGCTGTACAGACGGCTGCAGATCACGGCATCCGGTTGCAGTTCACGCACGCGTGCGCCTTGTGCGTTCGCCTCGATCACGTCGTTGCCGCCGACATCAAACCAAAGCACAGCCATGTCACCATAGTTTGACAGTAATTCATCGAGGTTCTTTTCTACCAGTTCCAGGTATTCCTCATTGCTCATCGTTCCGGGGTTTTGCCTGCCTCGGCTGCGGTGATACCAATCTTTGAATTGGGAATAGTAGACACCAAAGCGTAGGTCCTGCTTCGCGCATTCCTCCGATAACTCCTTGATGATATCACGCTTAAACGGTGTCGCGTCCATGACGTTGTAGTCGGTCGCCTCGGTATCAAACAAACAAAAGCCGTCATGGTGTTTGGAGGTGATGACGATGTACTTCATCCCTGCATCCTTGGCGATCGAAACCCACTGTTTCGCATCAAATTCGGTCGGGTTGAATTGCGGAGCGAGCGTCGAGCGGTATTCCTCGCCCGATATTTTGGCGCTGTTCATCAACCATTCCGCACTGGCTCCGCCCTGCTCTTTCCCATAGTCCTTGCCCTTCCATTCGCCGCCGGCGATCGAATAGAGCCCCCAGTGGATGAACATGCCGTAGCGAGCATCACGCCACCACTGCATATGTGAATCGTCAGCACGGGTGCCCGAGGCGTTGCCACTGGATTGGCCGCCAGTTGGGCCGCTCGATGGGCCGTCGCCGGCGACCGTCGCGGTGGTCAACACGCACGCATGAAGCAGCGCTAGAAGAACGAGTTTGTTTATCATGATCGAATCACTCCTGTTTTCTTTTCTGTTTGCCTTGGTTGTTCTTGCCGCCGCCACGATTGGCCTTGAACTCGGTCTTGCCACGCCCTTTTTTCGCATCTGGCAGCGGATCCCAGTCCTGCGTCTGGTTGCTCAGAATCGGGACTTCGGGAAATAGCGTTCCGGTGGGCCGTTGTTCGGAACCCCGTTCACCGAACTCGCCAAGTTTCAAGCGAGTTTGTTCCGCGAGCTCTAGCATCTGGGAAACCCGTTCTGGGTGCTGGCCAGCGACATTCTGAGTCTCTGTAACGTCTTCAGCCAGATTGTAGAGCTCGGGTGTTTGGATCGGTTTTTGCTTGTTCCGCGCCCACCAAGGAATTTGCTCCTTCGCGCGGGGCAGATGCAGCTTCCAATCGCCCACGCGAACGGCTTGTAGATTTTCGCAGTTGTAGTAGTAGAAAGGTTTGTCGTCAGAGCGAGCAATCGAGTCGCCGGTGAGCAGCGGCACCAAGCTGACTCCATCGTAAACTCGATCGGTCGGCATGGGGGCATCAATCAATTCACTGAGCGTCGGAAACAGATCCATCGCGTTGGTCGGGACATCGACCACGCCAGGTTGCTGAATCTTGCCTTTCCAGTAGAGGATGAAGGGAACACGGTGGCCACCTTCGAGTGAGACATACTTGGTGCCACTGTAGGGTTGGGCATACTTGTTACTCGTCGGACCGTTGTCCGAGGTGAAGATGACAAGAGTGTTCTCGAGGATGCCGTTGGACCGGAGTGCATTGAGCATTTCACCGATGCCCCAATCGAGTTCCTGGATCACATCGCCACGCACCCCGTCTTTGGACGAACCTTTGAACTTCGCTCCCGCTTTGTAGGGTGTATGCGGATAGTTATGCACATAGTAGATGAAGAAGGGTTGGTCCTTGAGTGTTTCGATCTGTTGCACTACTCGTGCGGTATAAAGCTCGTTTAGTTTTTCCAGCGGCGTCTGGTTGAAGATCTGCTTCTTGCCATCATAGAACGCGGCATCATGCCCCATGTTCTCGGGAGCACCATAGTAATGATCAAAACCTTGGTGGAAATACGAGAACTTGTCTTCGCTGCCGAGGTGCCACTTGCCGATCATCGACGTGGCATAACCCTGTTTTTTAAATTGCTCGGCAATCGTAATTTCATCGGGATTCAAACCCAAGAACCAGTGTGCCTCTCGGTTTCGATTGATCCCCATGTACAGGCCGCATCGTTGGGGGTAACCGCCTGTCAGAAAGGCCGCACGGGATGGCGAACAGATCGAAGCTGCCGTGTGAAAATCGGTAAACTTCAATCCATCGGCCGCCATCTGGTCGATATTTGGGGTTTCCACCTTCTTCGCGCCATAACAACTGACATCGCTATAGCCCATGTCATCGACAAGGACGAAAATGACGTTGGGTTTGTCGTGATCTGATTGCCGTGAACTCTGCGGCGATTCCGCAGTGGCAATCGGACCCGCATGTGCAGCGAGCCAGAACAAGCCTAAAGTCAAAATAGGGATGCGATTCATGCTGCGCGTTCCTTGTTGTTCGTTCGTGATGGTCGTGTCGGGGAAATCAGGGCAGCTGCATCCACCGTTTGTCCAGTCGCCAATCGCAGGCATCTCACGCCAGTCGCCGCAAACGCTAATCTTTCAAATTTGGATTGATCAAACCATGAGGACGCTGATCTGAGCCGGTTGCATCAACGTCGCCGATCTCGTCGCGGATGCGTTCGGACTGACTCATCAATTTAGCAGCTACTTCCGGGTGCTGAGAAATCACGTTCTTCCGCTCGCTGACGTCGTGATCCAGGTCAAACAATAAGGGTTGGTTCAGTGACAGAAGCTTCTTCTTGGGGTTTCCTCCCGCTTTCTTTGCCCAATACGGTTGGTCGGCAATCGTGCGTGGTAGATGCAGTTTCCATCGTTCATTCCGCACCGCCTGCAGATTCAAGCCGTTGTAGTAGTAGAAATAATCGTGAGGACTTTGGTTGGTTTCACCTGTCAAAAGATCGATAATGTTCTTTCCGTCGATCGTTCGGTCGCTCGGCAACGGCGTGTCGGCGACGTGGGCGAATAGTGGCAACAAATCCATGCTGTTGATCATGGCATCCGAGACTTGCCCCGACGGAATACGCCCCGACCAATGGAAGATCGCTGGCACGCGATGTCCACCTTCCATCGTGACATACTTTCCGCCGCTCAGTGGCTTGGCAGACCCGTTTACAGCAGGCCCATTGTCCGACAGAAAGACGACCAGCGTGTTCTCTGCGATGCCGGCTTGCTGTACCGCCGACATGACTCGACCGACACTGTGATCGAGTTCGCGAATGAAATTGCCGTAGGCCGACGCGGCCCCTTTTCCCTTGCTGTCGCGAAAGGGTTGGCTGGGCAAAATCGGTGCATGAGCAATGTGATGCGAGAAGTAGATGAAAAACGGCTGCGCTGGTTTCTCGTGGATAAAGTCAACCACTTCGTCGGTGTAAAGCGTTGTTACCTTTTCGAATTCAATTCCTGCTTGCTCGACCTCGCGGTTGCGGTACAGCGTGTCGGCATCGCCATGCGTTTTGGAATAGTTGCTGTGAAGTCCCAGGTATTCATCGAACCCGGCGTCCAGAGGATGCGAACCGGCCACATGAAATCCGAGATGCCACTTGCCGACCATCTTGGTGTGATACCCCGCGGTCTTCAGCAATTCGGCGATGGTCAGTTCGTCGGCAGCAATCCCGTATTTCTCGTACTTCGTCGTGTTGTGTCTCGAAATCGGATGGCCACAACGCATCGGGTAACGACCGGTCATCAATGCCGCTCGCGACGGGCCGCACACGTTGGCCGCGACCAAACAATCGGTCGATCGCAGGCCCTCGCTGGCCAATCGGTCGATCTCAGGAGTGCTCAGCGGCGAACCATAGCAACCCAAATCACCATAGCCGACATCGTCCGCAAAGATCAAAATGATGTTGGGTTTTTGAGCTGGACTCTCCGCATCGACTTGGCCCACCGCGACCATCGATACCAACAGAAAGACGCCAGAAATTAACTTGAACACAGACTTGGTCATGGCGTTTCCTTTTGTTAATTCACTTCGCCGAAGGCCGCAATCTTTCGAGCAGACGTGAATGGGGCTGTTCTGGCGGTTACTTCTTTTCGGCGGGGGTCGCTTCGGTGCTCATCGCCCCCATCCTCGCCTGCTTTTCCTCAGGAGTAAGCCTCCTACGCTCGGTGGTATCGATCACGCGATTTTCGGAATTGCCTGAACATCCCAACGCGAACGGGGCAAACAGAGACAAGCAGATCAAGAAACGAAACAACATCAGATTCCTCTTTAAAATAATTCTGGAAAGACACATCGGCTAAGCGTTCAACGCGAGTCTTCGCTAGCTACAAAAACGAAAACGCCAAAATGGCCGCACCGCAAAGCGGTACGGCCAACAAAAGCTCGAAGAAACGATTAGAAATCTTTGTCGATGACTTCTTTAGAAGCACGCGATCCAAGTGCCCCCCACAGCCCGTATGGGCTTTGCGATCCAGGTGCCCGTGCTCCAGATTGACCGAATTTCACAGGACCCGCAGAGCTATTACCGGCTTCGATAGAATCGGTGATAAACTTGACAGCCCCGTCAGCCATCAAGACGTGAGCACCACCTTGGTGTCGACTACTCACTGTCCAGGTACCTTCTCTGGCGGTGTTCTGACCGGCGCTACAAACCTCTCGGTTAGGCGGAAGGATGGTGTTGCACATCGTCCAGCCCATCGTAACCCCTGCCCAGCAGGCTCCACGACGAGTCTCGACGAAATTATTGGCGTGGGGCGACGTTCTCCAAAACGTTGGGCGGGAAACCTCGATCTGCCCAGCGCACTGCAACGGATTGTTTCCAACATTTCCACCGTTGCGTGGCGAAGTCGTGATGTGTTCATCACCCAAATCCGTGTTGTTTTCGCCCATGCAAATGGTGTTCGACAAGCCGTCCAAAATGTCACGGAACGAAGTTTGGGTGTACAGACCAAAACAGCCGCGAGCGGCCGCGTTGTACTCGGCGTCCGCACGAGCCCCACGCGCCCAGTTCGTGTAGGGACCGAAACTCATGTAATCCATTGCATCCCCATAGCAAACCGCATAGTTGCTGCGTCCACCAAGCGGCAATCCATACCCAGGGTCGCTGGGGCATCGAAACGTAACCACATCGGTAAAGCAGGGAGTCCAGTCCGTCGTGTAGTTGTTTGTTTGCGCGATGACGTTCCAAGGAATCGCACCCCATGCAGGGTAGGTTTCTGTCGTTCCACCCTGGGTGACAATCAGGGGATTGCTCACCTGCTCCCACAATGCCTGCTGTTCAACGAAAGGCAGCAGCCCCACGTGAGCACTCAACCGTTCATGCCGAAAATCACGTTCTTGGGGCCAGTTGGTTCCAATCGCTCGCACCGCAATGGGGCCCGTCCCATGCTTGGGCAGTTTGTTGTACGTGGAGTGGTAATTGTGGATCCCGAGTCCAATTTGCTTGAAGTTGTTGCTGCAGCTCATTCGGCGAGCTGCCTCTCGCGCCGCTTGTACCGCCGGGAGCAACAGCCCCACCAGCACACCGATGATTGCTATCACCACCAGTAGTTCCACGAGCGTGAAACCGGCGGTCGTTCGATTTGTTTTGGTCATAAAATCTCCAATAAAAAATAAGGAACACCCATCAATCACTCCTACCTTCTACACCTAAAGGCGGTTGCAGGCTCAAAGCATTCGGGTGCTTCTGTATGGGTTATTATCTCACTATAGGGGCTATTCTATCGCCCTTGAGGATGTTGTTTTTAATAAATTGCGACACCGAATTGGTAAATTGCGACAAGGGATCAGAAGGTTGCTGAAAACGAGAATGCAAATTGAAAGCAACGGCTTGCCGCGGAAGGGGGCAGTTATGTGAGGGTGATTAGAGGGCGTTCGAAATGGAGTCTGCCCCCATTGGAAGCGTCGTTCTCGTTGAGTTTTTTACCTCGCCGGAGTAGGGTCAGTTCCCCTTTTCGGATACCCGCAAGTGCGGCGATCGAGGTCGATGCTAGCTGATGTCGCAAATGCCACGGTAAACCTCCCCATGCATTCGCTCGATCCTCCTGGCAGGAGCATGATGATTTAAAAATACGATCGGATAGAGGATCTCGTTTCGAAAGTTACAGTCTGTCGGTACTGCGACCTCATTTTGCCTCCACATTCAGCCGTGTGATCAACCGCTGTGCGACCTTCGGATGGCCGTCGGATCGCTGACGCTACCAGGGACCACTTTGGCCGGCCCGTTACGATGAACGACTTTGGTGGGCGTGCACTCACCGACGAACCGATCGTTCTCGACGTGTTGATCTTTGTTCGCTTCGAACGGAGGTTATTGGTTTAGCTGGATCGAAAAACCGATAACCAATGTGTTCGGCAGTTCGTTGGGAAGGGTGATCGTTAAACCATCGGTCGAACGTTCCCAGCTGATTTTCTCGTCGCTGCCTAGTAGCTTGATATCAGCGATTTCGCGGTCGAGCAGTCCGCCGGACGCAAGCGTTTGGATCACGATGTCTTCGGTCGGTCGAGCCAGCACAAAGGCATACAGCACACCGTCTTTGGTGGTGAAACGGATGTCTTGTTGCGAAAACGCCTTGTGGTTTTCGCCCTGACGGCCGTCCTTTACCTTGAGCGGCCCTTCGCCAAAGGTTTTCCATGGCCGAGACCCGTAGATCCCTTCGCCACAGGTACGCAAGAAATCACCAAAGGCAGTCATGTAGGCAGCCTGGTTTTCCGGGATCGTGCCGTCACCTTTGAGTGCAACGTTCAGCATCACAACGCCGTTTTTACTGATCGCGTCGACCGCGTTGCCGACCATCACCGGGATGCTCATTCGATTGACGGCGGTAGCCCGGTAAAACCATCCTCCCGACAGATCGGTTGCCCACATCCACGGCTCTGGCTTGATCTCTCCCGCACCGCCACGCTCGAGATTGTAAGTAAACGCGGCACGATCCACGTTCGCATCCTTAAAGGAAAGGACGACGGTTTGTTTGCCATCATTTTCCCGGAGGTCGCGATTGATGTAATCGGTGAACAGTTTTACGCCAAGTCCCTTGCCACTACCGATCTTTGGATAGGGAGAGTCGTTGTTGAACATGTCGGGATCATACTTTTCGATGATTTCCCAACACCGTGCATACCAGTGTTCGTTCCAACTGTCTTGGCTGGCATAACCTCTCGGATCGAAATCCATATTGAATAGCGTCCACTCAGGCGTGCCCGGTTTCTGATACTTGCGAGCATTGGCAAAGAACCGTGGCGACCAGTACAGATGAGTCGATACACCAAATTTAAGACCGTGTTTCGCCGCGGCCGCCTTCCACTCCTTCAATGTATCTCGCTTCGGACCCATGTTGACCGAGTTCCATGGGTGAAACGAGTCATACATGTCGAAATTGTCGTGATGACAGGCGACCGGCATGATGAACCTCGCCCCGTTGTCTTTGACGAACTTAGTCAACGCATCAGGATCCCATTTCTCGCCCTTGAACAGCGGAATCAGATCTTCGTAGCCAAACTCTGACGGATGTCCGTAGCGCTGAGTGTGCCACCGGGTCAGCGTTTCGGACATGCCAAGATCGCCGGTGTAATCATCGGGAACCACCGAATACATGCGGCGTCCGTAGTGCGACCCATCGTTGGGACGGTTCTCGTCCGCCGCCGAGGAAATTCCCCAGTGAAACCAGACGCCGATTTTGCCATCGACAAACCATTGTGGCACCTCGTAGTTCGCCGCAAGCGATTCCCAAGTCGGTTCAATCTCTTGCCCCTGGGTCGCTTGCCCCAAAGTCGATCCCAGAAATAGTCCGAGGCTGAGTAAGCAGCCCAGTAAACGGAGGTGTGTTCGCTTGATTTGGCTCATGTTGTTTTCGATTGATTGTTGGCTATTGGCTCTGTCTGAAAACCGTAGCGGAAGTCGGCAAGACTTTCGGCAGCATGGCATAAGCCAGCGGGAAATCGATATTCTTCACGAATTCCGCTACTAGGTTTCCGCCTCTGATGCGTTCTCAGGCAGTGCCTAGGTTCGTCGCATGGTTTCTTGCAACGTACTGCCTGATGCAACGTTCTTGGCTGCGGTCTTCAAACCTCAAATGCATCAACTCCGCTTATTCTGGTTGCGTGGGCCCCCCATGACGAGGATGAATTGCGACATAGAGCTAACGTTTTGCGACAGACGTCGGTCGTCGCACGTATGAGTATCGCCGCCAGAAAAGCCGGTTTCGTGAATCCGAAACGGTCCGTGGCATTCGTTTATGCGTCGAGGGAATCTGCCGTTCATCCAGACGGCAAATCACAACCCGACGCGTCGGGTTGTCATAAAATCGAAACTTCAAAATTTACGCGTCGTAATCGTTTCCATTAAGACTGCGGATCACCGATCGCATCCAAGCATCCAGTTCTTTCTGCATGCGACTCATTCGAGCTTGTTGTTGGAGATCACCCGAGCGATCGGTTGTCTCCATCGGATCCTCCGCCAAATTGTAGAGCTCGTATTTCTTGCCGCCGATCCGATGTAGCTTCCATGGCCAATCGGTCCAGGCCGCGTGGCCGGTGGCGATGTCTTCCGAAAACTGCGGAAATTCGTCGACGTCCTTGCGAATCCGTGGTTCGTCGTGCGGCAAAGGTGCACCGGCTTGTTGCTTTTCCATGATCGCTTTCAGAATACGGTCGCTCCAAGTCGGCTGGCCCGGTTGGAATGGATGCCAGAACCCCATCGGTTTGCTGCGTTTGTCAGCTTGCCCGGCAATGAGGTTGCGGATGTCGATGCCGTCGAGCGGGTGCGGAGGCTGCGAGCGAATCCCAGCCATGGCTAACACCGTGGGATAGATGTCGCACGTCCATGCCGGCACCGCCGTTCGTCCATGCAACTTGCCAGCGGGCCACTCGATGATCGCCGGGATTCGCAGTCCGCCTTCGTAAACGCTTCCCTTTCGCTCGCGACCACCTGAGGTGGCTTCGTTCAAACCGCCATTGTCGCTGCAATACCAAAGGATGGTGTTGTCGGCGATCCCCATGCTTTTCAATTCACGCCGCAATCGTCCCAGCTGCTGATCCAGCAACGTGATCTCGCGATAGTAGCCAGACTGTTTTTCACCGCGATACAGCGGAGGACCCTCGGGGACTTCCTGGTGAGGGTCGTGAGGTGAAGGGAACCAAATCACCGAAAACATCGGCTGGTCGCCGGTGTGGTGTTGTTCCAGGAACGCTAACGCATCATCCATCGCGAGCACCGATCCCTTGCCCTTGCGGTGTTCGATCCGGCCATTGCGACTCAGATACGGATCGTTGTCAAAGAAGTTTAACCCGATGACCCACTCGTCGAACCCCATGCCGCTAGGGTTGCAGGGCGAGTCTGGTTGTCCCGACCCTAAATGGACTTTGCCAAAAATCCCGGTGACGTACCCTGCATCCTTCAGCGTTTCGGCGATCGTTTGTTCGTCAGGCCGCATGTAGCGACCATGGTTGGTGACCTTGGTGCGTATCGGAGAACGTCCCGTCATTACGCTGGCACGCGTCGGCGAACAGACCGGTGCGGCGGCATAAAAGCGATCGAACACGAATCCCTCGTTGGCCATCGCATCGAGCTCGGGGGTCTGTACAAACGGGTGTCCATTGTACCCGGTGTCCCCCCAACCCTGATCGTCCGCCATGACCAGGATGATGTTGGGCCGCGGTTCGCTTGCGTGGCGAGCCCCGGCTTCATCGGCCCTCAGCCATTCAGCGGACAGCAGCAGCAATGACAAGCCGATCAGGATGCGTTTTATCACGATCATGAGTGGTTTCAGTAAAAGGATTTTTGACCAAGTGTCCCCATACTCTACAGACCTTTCGCTCCACTTACAAAACCACCCCTCAACCGCTGCGGTTAGGACTGCAGCACGGCGTAACCCAGCAAAAAATCCCGTAGCGGAAGTCGTCAACGGCTTGTTGTTTTAGTTGTACGATGGACTTCCTAGTCCGTCGAATCCACCATTGATGGACTAGGAAGTCCATCCTACACCCCTTGCCGCAGGAACCATCAATAAAACAACAAGCTGTCATAGACTTTCGGGACATACGTCATGGATTGCCCTTACTGAGCCGCGGGCCGTAAGGCACCGGGTAGCGCGTGGGACCCGGCCGCTGACGCGTCACGGCTCAATAAACCAACAAGTCGCTGCCCCGCTACGCTATCATCTGCGGCCTCAACCGCTCGGATACCGTCACGCCTCTTCGCCACCGAGGTCGATCACGACCGGCTGCATGGCTTCGGCCAGCGGTTCGCCGAGTGCACTTTCGCCGCGTCCCCAGTAATACAGCAGATGGAAACCAGCGTTCACGGCCAGTACCGCCACGATCGCTCCTAGTAGCGCCAGCCCCGACACCTGCTCTTGCACGATCGTCCAGACGAATTGCAGGATGCACAGCGTCGAGACCAGGATCAATGTCGGTTTGCGTGAGATCAGGTTGACCACGATGGCTCCAAACGGAGCCCCCAAGGCGACCACAGGAGCGGCTGCCAACCAGTTCGCGAAGACCTCGGGATCCATGTAATACAACCCAGGATGGATCCGTGACAGGACAACGTTCGCGGCGGTTCCGACCACCGATGCGAACGCCATCAACACCACCGATGTGGGAATGGAAATCTTCAAATCGGCTCGATACAGCAACACCAAGATGGCGTACACCATCATGTCGATGCCCACGCCGGTGATGGACGACTCCACGCCGCCGGTAAAACCGATCGCCAATCCGATGGGGCGGTCCCAGGCACGCCAACGCTCGCTTTCTCCTTTTGCGTTCACCAATTCGTTTAACTTCATCAGGTGCATGATCCCGAAACTGCACCAGACGATCGCAAAGGTCAGCTTCACCCACAAGTCGGGAACAAACGGTGCCACCAATGCCGCACCGAGCGGAGTCCCCACCAGCGTTCCCAATAACGCCGGTCGCAACAGTCCGCGGTCCAATGGACGGCGGGCCGAGAAAATGTAGATCGATGCCGACACCATCCCGATCGACTGCACGGCAAGACCAAAGTTTCGCCCCAAGGCCCCGGGCAGCTCAAAAAACAGCACCAACACCGGAAATCCAATCGAGCCACCTCCCATCGGTGTCGATCCCGCGATGTAGGAACCAAATGACATGGCCAGCGCGATCGGCCAATGCGACTGAACCGTTTGCCAGTGATCGCCAAGAGTCACGATCAGCAGCCAAGCGGTATAAAAGACCGCTAACCACACGGCAAACGGCCACATCCGCAGCAGCGGATTTCGCGAACCCCGTGAATCAGTCTGCCCTGAATCCTCCATTCTCAACGCCGACGTGTCATTGGTCATTCGCCGTACTCCCGTTTGTATCCAACCAGTCGCAAGTCGTGTCTTCGTGGGGTTTGCGGGCCAGCTTCAGCAATTTGACTAACTGCTTCTGCTGGTTCGGACTCAAGTGTCCAAGTTGGCGTTGGTGCATCTCCAGTACCTCCTTGCTCATCTTGCTTAGCAGTTGCTGTCCCGCGTCGGTGATAAAGACTTCGACCACCCGGCGATTCTCAGCAAGTCGCGCCCGAGAAATCAGCCCCCGTTTTTCCAGACGGTCCAGCAGACGCGTCATGTCGGGCATCCGAGAGATCAATTGGCGACCGATTTCCATCGTCTGCATCCCAGCCGGCGCGACAACGCTTAACAGTCGCAACGCGTTGTACTGCTGAGCCGACAGGTCGTAACGGCCAAACAATTCATCTTCAATCGCCCGCAGCCGGTCGTAACTCCGCCACAAGTGCAGGTAAACCTCTTGGGCGGGCGAATCGACCGTCGGTCGTGGTAGCTGAGTCTTCATGGCCGCCAATATTACTTGTTGGAACAAGTGTTGTCAAAACGTAAAATGTTCTGACAGTTTTGCGCGGCTCCAGACGCCGCTGCGGCATTTTGATGTTGCGCAATCGCCGTTTTTCCCGGCAAATCCCAACCCGACACGTCATTGAGGGACCGCGTCAAGATAAAAATTCCCTCGCTGACGCAGCGGGTTGTGGTAAAATCGCAACATCAAAACTGCGGCATCCGGTTGCGAGCCGGGTTTGCACGCGTCTTGGCAATGGTGGCCTTTACATTCCCGGCCCGGTGGCGGGCAGCGTTCTGGCACGAAGTGATATCGTACTCGTGCTCAGGCGTTAGCCGGTACACGTACTCCTACTCGATCGGGGCACTATTGACAGAACGAATCGTCGTCCACGAACGACTTGATGTTTACCGACTGTCGCTTCAGTTCAGGATGTGCTCGCCGCAACGGACGGGCTTGATCACAAGCAACATGGCGAATTGAAACGAACGCTCCACCGGATCGTGTCAATGTTGACCGCTTGATCGCACGATCGGATCCGTAGCCGAGCCCATGCCCGAGTACAATGTCGGAGACGAGTACGAGTACCGCGTTGCTGAGTACGAGTACAAGTACCAAGAAGGTAGGAAGCCAGAACCAAACCGAGCACTCGAGGGCGGCTTGAGCGGTTCTTCAGAAGGAAAATCAATCGTCCGTCCCAGGTGACGGCAACCGTTCTGGCACGAAGTGATATCGTACTCGTACTCAGGCATCAGCCGATACTCGTACTCCTACTCGAACCGGGGCACCAACGACAGAACCAATCTTTCACAACGATCGACAGGATGTTTACCGACTGTCGCTTCAATTCAGAATGTGCTCGCAGCAACGGACGGGCTTGATCACAAGCAACATGGCGAATTGAAACGAACGCTCCACCGGATCGTGTCAATGTTGACCCGCTTGATCGCACGATCGGATCCGTAGCCGAGCCCATGCCCGAGTACAATGTCGGAGACGAGTACGAGTACCGCGTTGCTGAGTACGAGTACCAAGAAGGTAGGAAGCCAGAACCAAACCGAGCACTCGAGGCCGACTTGCGCGGCTTTTCAGAAGGAAAATCAATCGTCCGTCCCAGGTGACGGCAACCGTTCGCCGACGCAGAACATCATCCACCAAGTGCAACGCCATGACTACAAACGATCCGACAGTCGTGTATCGCGGGCTCGACTTCCCGGCGGTTGAGCGTCTGTCCTGCATGTAACGCTGCGCTTGACTGATGCGATTGATTGCTGGTTGCTGGAGCAATGGGTACAATTTTTGATGAACGGGTATCGCGGTAATCGGCGGAAGTCCGCTGCCAATGCGGCGAACGATGAAAGGCACTGGAGAACGAGAGGTCCGTTTTCTCGTCTGCTTGCTAGTCGTTCGCCCGTTCCGCGTGATTTCTACCGTTGCTCGACTGAGTAATGCTCTCTCCGCATCTTATCTCTTTAAAGGGCGTTTAAATGAACCGATTGCTTTTGCCACTTGTTTTGCTACTTGCGTTTTCTGACTTTGTTTGTCCTGCAGCGGAATCGGCTCCAGTCGATCCGGTATGGATTTTGTTTGAGCGGTCCTCGGCTAACAAGGAGGCTGTTCCAAGGTACTTCGTTACGGTTTCGAGCGGAACCAGCTTTGACCTAACGTCGCAGATTGTCGGTGCGCTCCCAGAGAATGGCCTTGGTGGCGTCAAGGTGACACCGGTAGACAAGTTTGACCTAGTGTTCTCAGGTAATTTGATTTTGGTTCTGAAAATTGAGGGAGACTCTGCAGACTTGGCCCCTGACGATAGGTTTCCCTACTCGGTAACCAAATCTTTGGCGGACGCGTTAAAGTCATCCGGGGTTAAGCGAATCAATGTCCGTGCTGTCGAAGACCTATTGCAGCCATTGGCTACGTTCGATCGTCCAGATGAACCGTTTCATGATCCGCACGAGCGAAGGTTTGCATTTCGCCAGTCTGGTGTGATCGAAACGCCAAATGATAGGCGTGAAAAAACTGAGCAACAGTAGTTTATTGCTTCAGGCCCGTACTAACTGCGTTCGGTTCTTCGCTCACGCAGCCTGTGGACTTATTCCAGGTGCCAGTCGTGGGCGTCGGCCATGATGCTGGCGTTGATCTGCAGCAGCCGTTTCTTCATTCTCGCTAGCGTTTCGGGGAATTCATCCGCAACGTTGGTCGTCTGCGAGCGGTCCTTTTCGAGATCGAATAGCTGGTAGTCTTTGTAACCGCCCGTTTTAATCATTGGGATCCAGGATTCTTGGAACATGTTGTTGTTCGACAATTCGTAGTCCCGGTGGGCGACCAAAGACCACTTGCCGTCTCGCATGGCGACGATCGGTTGGCTCCGTTGCAAATGCCAGAACAACGGCTGGTGCCGCGAGAACGCATCCGCTTGTCCACGCAGGATCGGTGCCAAGCTGGAGCCGTCGAGATGACGTGTCGCTGGCGGCTCGATGCCGACGAGTGAACAGAGGGTTGGCAACATATCCACAATCCCTGCCGGTTCACGAGAAACCTGGCCAGCTTGAACTTGACCGGGCCAAACGAAGATCCCCGGCACGCGAATACCGCCTTCCCAGTTTGCGCCCTTGCGACCCCGCAAACCTCCGGTGCGATCATCGCGATAGCTTCCGTTGTCCGATGCGTAAACGATAATCGTGTCCTCAGCGGCATCGACTTCGCGCAGCTTCTTTAAAATGCGTCCAATCGCGCGATCGGTGTTGTCAATCGTGGCACTGTAGATCGCCGCGTTGTCTTTGCGGGTCCCATAGGTGTCAACGATTTCCTCGGGAGCGGCGATCGGGGCGTGAGGCTCGTGAAACCAGACGTTCAGAAAAAACGGACGATCCGATCGGCCTTCCTGGTCTAGCCAGCGGATGGCTTCGTCCGCAACCAGTTGACAGGAATAGCCTTCCAGTGGGCCGACAGGCTGTCCATTGCGAATGAAGTTCTCTGGGTTTCGATGGCTCGGAGACGCGTTATTCCAAGTCGCGAACCAGTGATCAAACCCATGTTCCGCGGGGGTCGGTTTCTGGCGTTCGGACGTTGGCAGTCCCAAGTGCCACTTGCCCACATGCGCCGTCGCATACCCCGCCCCTTTCAGCAATTCAGCAAGCGTGTTCTCGCGCAGCAGCAAATGTGAGTTTTGACTTTCATCGTGAATCCAGCTGTAGACGCCGGCGCGAATGTGATGTCGACCTGTTAGCAAAGTCGCTCGAGACGGACTGCAAACGGCACAGCCGGAATAGAAATCCGTGAACCGAGTTCCGGCAGCCGCCAATCCATCGATATTCGGTGTGCGTACAGGTCCGCCATAACATCCGACATCTTGGTATCCCAGATCATCCGCCAGCAAGATCACAACGTTGGGATGATCTGCGGCGTGAACATGCAACGCACCCAATTGAACCGCCACCATCGCGACCAATAGCAAACACTTTCTCATTCTTATGCTCATTCTCATGTTGTCATTCCATCCAGGTTCCCGTCGAACAAAAAGGCAAGCCCCATCGAATGTTCCACCACGCTGATCGGACAAGTTTCCGTTTGACAGGGCTCCTACGATACCACATTCCCGGCGTCGGGTAGCCTCACACCCTATAGAGTCGTGTTGCATTATCAAGCCGTCACATCTCCAAGGCCGACAAGTAAAAACGGCCGGGGTTGGGTTGCCTCGCTTGCGTTTTTTTGATGTTGCGCATTTGTATTTAGGGGCAAAGCCCCGGACGTTTACCTAGCCCAGCCCAACGGGCTGGGACCAAAAAAACAATGAATTGTAGGGCCAACGGCCCGGCCGTTTACTTGGATCTACTGACGTCGGCTGGCAAATTGCTTGGCCTTTGGCCCGATGAACGTCTAAAAACGCAATTTCAAAACCTGCGCTCGGCCTGCTGTTTTTCGAGGCTTGTCGTCGTGGGTGTCTCGGTGAGTTCGAAGTTATTTGTTTGACTCCCACCCCAGTAATTGCAGGTCACTGCAAAACGGTGAAGCCGGCAGCCCCGCTTGGTTGTAAAGGTTCGCGTTCTCTGGGTCGCCGCTGCAGGCGTAACGGACCGCTCGCGGTTTCCTGACCCCGGGGCTCTGAACGATGACGGCGGAACCATCAATCGTTGCCTGGGCGGGATGCCAATTGCCGGATTCATCTGCCAATTCAAAGTGCGCCAGAGCGATATCAGGCGTCGGCGTTGCCGCAGCGAGTCCTTCCTTGCGAGCCACCATTAAACCAGAATCCGCGTGCTCGAACTCGACTCGCATCGAATCACCGTCGACGGTGGCCGACCTAAACAGCGGCCCACTGCAAGGAAACGGCTTTCCATACGTCTTCACCAATGCCCAGTTTGCCAGACGTTTGGCCACATCAAGTTTATTGGCCGGATGAATGTCGCTGTCGCGAAGGTCGATCGTCACCGCCATTCCTGTGTGCGGAATGTCCAGACTAAGACGTTGCTCTTCACGCAAGCGAATCCAACCTGTCAACTCGTCTTTGAACGCCGGTAGTTGCACAAAATAGAATGGAAGCTCCGGTTGACCCCAGGTTTCTCGCCAGCCCTCGACGAGCGATTGCATCTTGAACCGGTAATTGCGAGGATCTTCGCCATGACCGGCATTGGACTCTCCCTGATACCAAATGAATCCACGTATCGCAAAGGGCGCAATTGGCGACACCCGCGCGTTGTAGATTCGCCCTGGCATGCCAGCGGTGTTGCGAATGATCACGCCTCCTTCGAGCTTAGCCAGCGCATCAAGTTGATCCTGCTCGGCAAGCGCAAGGAGTGGTTGCAACGTTTCCTGCTTTTCGAACTGCGCTCTTGGAATGAAACCTTCGATCGGTTTGCCGCCCCAAGATCCCTCGATAATGCCAATCGGAACACCAAGCTTGTCATGAAGGCTGCGAGCAAAAAGGTAAGCGACCGCAGATTGCGTTGCCCGATTGGTGGGATGATCGAGTTGCCAAGGCGTCACCTTCTGTCTGCGTTTCAAGGGTTGGGGTGAATCGGGCTCATCGATCCGAAGCCAGCGAATGTTGTCGGTCGCAGCGGCTTTGGCGATTTCGCGAATGGCGGGGATCTTCTGAGCACACGCTCGGAGCGTCATTTGCATGTTCGATTGACCACTGGCATACCACACTTCACCAACGAGTAGGTTGCGAAACTCCTGGCGATCCTCTTGCGATTCGACGATCATGGTCGTACCGGTGCCGTCGGCTCGCAGCGGCGAAAGCTCAAGTCGCCAAGTTCCATCATCTGCTGCCTGGACCGTCTTCGTTTGGCCTGCGATACGAACGGTGACCTCCGTATTCGCAGTGGTGGTTCCCCACACCGGCAACCTGACACCCTGCTGTAACACGGCGTTGTCAGTAAAGACGTCGGCGACACGAAGCTGATCGGCCGCAAGCAATTCGGGTAGCAGAGCAACTAGCAGCAGGACGAGTGGCAAGGATGATGCACGCATTGGGGTTCTCACAGTTCAGATGAAATGAGCCCAACGAAATTTCGGCTTCGGCTCTTCAAGAAAGCCTCTTCGCGATGGTTCGTCAGGTTTGGCTCACGGTCGTTTTTGGCAGTGGCCCCCGGATCGAAGCGACGATGTCGAGCACGTTCAAGCGATCACATGGCCGCCATGCGACCCAAAAACGGGGATCGACCGAGTCCGCATGAGAAAAAGAGTATATCGCAAGCAAACCGAGTGGTAACAAGCAGTCACTTTTATGAACGTGCGGACTGGCAAGGTCTTGAAGACTAGCGGGTGTGAAGGAGCGTCCGAATAACCGTTAGCCACGGGCTCAGTATCGAGTTTTGCTGCGTTGATATAAGACGCAAATCGAAGTGCAACGTTGATGCGTAAATACGAAAGGTAGTGAGGGTGAAAGGTATCGGCTGGCTGCCGAACTCTGAACGAGATTGAGCTCCGAAATCATGGTTTCCTGTTGGATACTGCCCACGGTGTGTGCATGCCCGAAGGTGAAACTCGCGGTCGCGTCTTGGCGGGCGACATCGAGAGTCCCGGAGTCGAAGATCCACTCACGCTTTTGCACTACGTCTTCATGGCAACCAGTGACGCCACAAAGCTCTTGATCTGATTATGAACTCCAATCATGACAAATCGAGTATGCCCACGAAGCCGAAGAGGCAACAGAAGAATCGTGGATTCAAGACAGGAAAATTGGTGCGACAGAAAGATTTGAAAGTCGGACCGTGGTGTGCCGTATTTTCCCACCTTCGTGTTCCGACCAAGGATTTCTTAGTCTTCTGTCGATAGCAGGGACGTCTCACCTCTCCTTGTTCGTTTACTGGCAGATGTTCGTAGGATAGAGGGGCCGTATTGTTGAGCGGAGCGAGTTGGAGGAGCTCAAGTGCAATCGACAGATAAAATGTCGAGGTATTGAAATTTGCGGCGGATACCGGCGATGTATTCGGTATGCCTTCCTATTTTCTAACCTCCCATTTTTTAACCAAGCATGGCAGATGTCTGTGCAAGAGAAATGCACAAGCGTTGGAGCGGCTTTTTCAGCGTCTTGAATGGTTTCCAGCGTCCGCTGCTCTGCATTCGGCCTTGGGCAATTTCATTGTGCGGCACCCATTCGTGGAGATTCGCGTGATTCGCGGGCAAGCGTTTGCGAGCGGTATTCGCTGCGAATCAGATGGATTTCCACGGGGCACTAATAACCAAACCAATCTTCCACCACGAACGACTTGATGGTTACCGACTGTCGCTGCGATTCATGATGTGTTCGCCGCAACGAACGGGCTTGATGACAAGCAACATGGTGAATTGAAGCGAACGCCCAAACGGATTGTTTCGATGTTGACCCGCTTGATTGCACGATCGGATACCGTGGCCGAGTCCGTGCCCGAGTACAATGTCGGAGACGAGTACGAGTACCGCGATGCTGAGTACGAGTACAAGTACGAAGAAAGCAGGAAGCCAGAACCGAACCGTGCATCCGAGGACGGCTTGCACGGTTTTTCAGATGGGAATTCAATCGCCCGTCCCAGGTGACGGCAACCGGTCTGGCACGAAGTGATCTCGTACTCGTGCTGAGGCGCCAGCCGGTACTCGTACTCCTACTCGAATCGGGGCACCAATGACCAAACCAATCTTCGACCACGATCGACTTGATGGTCACCGACTGTCGCTGCGATTCAGGATGTACTCGCCGCAACGGACGGGCTTGATGACAAGAGTAAACGGCCGGACCGTTGGCCCTACAATTCATTGGTTTTCTTGGCCTCAGCCCGTTGGGCTGGGCTAGGTAAACCTCCGGGGCTTTGCCCCTAAATACAAACGCGCAACTTCAAAACGCGTGAGCGAGGGACCGAGTCAAGACAAAGATTCCCTCGCTTATGCGTTCGGGTTAAGAAGAATGCTTCGCAGCGTTGGCCGAAGCGACTATAGGGATTTCACCCAATGATTTCTGCCTACCCGCTTAAAAGTCCGCGCTCTACTTGCTGACCATTTCTCGCTGGACGGCCGCTGTTTGTTCGTCGATTTGGTTCCACAATTGCTGGACGCTCGAAGCCCCCTGCGTTCGTTCTTGGGTACGTATAATCGCATCACTTTGGCCTTTCGCTTGCAATGACACGGTCATTGGATTGACGCCGACGTAGGTGCTGGGGACGCCATACAAGCTGCCGTTGTAGCCCATGCCGGCTCGGTATCCGCCGACGGCCATTCCGTAACCGCCCGAGGAGGGTTGATTGCTGCGTGTACGAACGGAGGTCCGCATGCCGACGCCTTTCATCGTCATCTCGCCTTCCCGTAACATCGCTGCCATGTTGGCTCCATAGTCAACCAGCATCTCATCGACATTCAGAATCGACATGCGATCAATTTTTCGAGCATACTTGTCGTACCAAATCGCAGTTTGGCCAAAGGTTTTGACGTGATCCCGTTTGGGCCTGCCACGAAGATCATCCAACAGCGTCGTGATCTACGTGAAATAGCTTTGGGAGGCCAGCAGTTTTGCTTTACCTCCTGGATCGGCCCCTGTCGTAGCGTCATCGTGAGACCGAGATTATAAACGGATTGCGTATCGTTTTCTGTACTTCCGCGTTCTCGTCCTGAAAACTTCATCAAATCTAGTAGATGAGTATGTTCGACCAAGGCCCACCCAACCTGAATCCGCCGCCAGCCGACTTTGCACGTAAAGATAAACTGCAAACGCCGCTGTTTGATATCGATCGATCAACGCAGCAGAAAATACAAACCGCTTCCCTGTTAGTGTTGGCGGTGCTCGGATCCACTTACTTGATCTATTGGCTGCGACCGGTTTTGGTGCCATTCGTGGTGGCCCTGTTTGTCGTCAGCGGTCTCAGTCCGATCCTGTCGGTGTTAGAGCGGACTTTGGGGGTGACTCGGATCGTCGCTGCTGCCATCACGTTTCTCTCCGGTGTCGCACTGCTGATCCTGTTTGGCATGGCGATTTCCATTTCGATGACCGATCTGGCAAAGAACTCTACTCGCTACGTTGACCGGATCGAAGCGATCGCCCAGCAAGTGGATAAGTATGTCACACTTGATCTAAATTTTCGTCGACCGCGAAGCAACGAGCTCGTGTTGACAGCCGAGTCTGATCGCGAGAACCAATCGGAGCCCGTTCCCGAGGACGCAGTGCTACTGCCGCTGGAGGTTCCCCTTGCGGTGTCCGATAAAGTAGACGAGCTCGATGACAATTTGGCATTGGTATCTCCACTGGCTCCCAATATTGAAGCCAGCCGTGATTTGATCGGTCCCACCCCAATACAATCGTCAATGATTGTCGACGCGGAGCCCCAGGTTCCTTACACCCCGCCGCCACGACCGGGTGGATCACAAGAGTTGGTGGAATCGCTTGCTCGGCAAGGCATCGCAATCGTCTCACAATCACTGTTCAGTTTGGTATCGACCAGCGTTGTGGTGTTGATCTTTGTCTTCTTTTTGTTGTTAGGAACACCGTCGTTGGTTTCACACAACGAAACGATTCAAGAGATCAACCATCAAGTTCGAGTGTACTTGGGGCTGAAAACGATCATCTCGATCTTCACCGGGTTGGCATTTGGATTGGCGCTGCGACTATTTGGTGTGCCGATGGCGTTTACCTTTGGCGTGTTGGCCTTCTTGCTGAATTTTGTGCCCAACGTCGGACCGATCGTAGCCAGTCTATTGCCGGTTCCGTTGATTCTATTCGACCCCAGCGGCAATTTGGCGTGGATGATTTCCGCGATCGGGGTGACGTCGTTGATTCAAGTGGCCAGCGGCAATTTGGTCGAGCCCAAGTTGATGGGGGAATCGTCCGATTTGCATCCCGTCGTCGTGCTACTATCGCTGATGTTTTGGGGGATGATGTGGGGGATCATAGGCATGTTCTTGGCGACCCCGATCGCCGCAGGGTTCAAGATTGTGTTGGAACGATTTGACGAAACGAAACCGCTAGCCGCATTGATGGCCGGCCGCTCTGCTCGTCCGTCGCGGCTTCAGCCGTAGCATGGCCCCCTTTGGGCCGTGCGTTTTTCCATCGGTCACACCGGCATGGCGCAGAAGGGTCATGCTACAGTCGGTTGCCGCAGAAATCGTCTTCCGTGGACTCACGACCACGGCTAGGTGCCACCACCGCTTCGCGACTGCCCACCACCGCTTCGCAACTGCCCAGCTCGCTTGATCGCTTGCCTCTCCGTTGGATCCCCTCCCGCCCAAGCTTACTTGGGGAGAGGGGCTGCCCTCTGTGCCAACATACGTGAGACAGCTAGCAAGTTGTTTTAATAGTTGAGAGCACGGAGAAATCTCATGACCGACATGGCCAGAAAAGAATTGCAAAGAGATCCTGAAGTCATTGGAAAAACCGTTCGCCGACACTTCACTGCCGTTTACAAACTCAGATAGCCCTCTCAGCCGAACAGTGCAACCAACCCAGGCAAATCGGAACTCTGCTTCGATGGGAGACTAACGGTCGGGCAAAGAAGCTGGTTCCTTCGGCATATTGCGTATCATTGCAGATTCTAAATAGACTGCTTTTCGCAGCCGATTGATGGAGCCGAGAGGTTGATGCTCTTTTAGACAATGCCACGGCGTGAACACAAGCGACTCACACACCGCTTCATCTAGCGGTTCTGAGGAGTTGACTACTAAGTCTGCCAATGCGGTCCAGGGATATTCTTCTGGATTGTCCTGCCATTCAAGACTTGCATTTTCGATTTGTGTGATGATGTCAGTGATTTGTGCTTTCGAGCGAATTTGAGCTTCGAAAACGAAGCGGACTGGTTCACCTGAGCTTAGCCGGTTGGCGAGTCCCTCACGAAGGTAGTTAGACTCTTCGATCAGTGGCTGTTTGCCCTCCGCGTTTTCATCGATTGGCACGACACGAAAACGCATCACCTGATCAGTGCCGAACAAAAAGGGAGCCGCGCCAAAATATGAATTCTCGAAAGGAGTGGTCGGCGGAGTTTGAAATGGGGCAGGTGTTCCAGCGGATCGTATTTGGGCTGCTATTCTTCCGGTCTCTGCGGCTCTGGCCTTTTGCTCTGCTGTAGTACCTGGCATTTGACGCATTCTGAAGAATTCAGTACCCCCTTTATCATCCCCGTGTTCAGCGATCAATCGGCTAGCCAGCGCATAGTCCTCTACATTGGCGAAAACAAAAACTGGCGAATTGATCATAACGAAATCCTGTGTCAAAGCGCCGTGCTGCGGAAGTAAGGACTCCCCAGATATCCCTAGCACCTTGATTGCCATCCCACGACTTCCGTGCATACGGACGCCAGGAGCGAGCTCCGGCGAATCGTCGCGGTCGCGCGAATCCGCGTTGGAGAAGCGAACAATCGCATCGTAGCTTCTCACGCTGCTAAATAATCCGACTTGGTATTTTGCGTCAATATCTTCACGGATTGTGAATTTTCCGCCCACGCATCCGTGACTCTTCGCATGTTGGTTTCGCCGTGCCGTTTCGCCGCCCTTATAGCGAGTAGCCATCTGGACGCCGGTTGCCTTAACAATCGCTTGGATCATTTCCTGTTCGCTTGGGGCAATCTTCTCGAAGTCAGTTGCTTCGACACGAGCCTCTATTAAATGAGCGAGTCCAACTAGAGGCTCATCTGATGAGGCCCAGGTGCTCCCTACAAAAATGCTGACGACTAGTATTCGCACAAACATTTGCAGTTCCATTCAAAAAAAATGCCAGAGAGTAAAGAAGGTACGAACAGTCTTTCGGTGAAACAGAAATGCTTGGTTTGGCGGAACTCCCCGTGCCGTCAACTGGGCAATTTGAATCGTGTTGATGCAGAAGTCTTTTCCCCCAATCTTATTGAGATAAAAGTTCGCCTCACCAAGTCCAGGGTGTTTGCAAAAATCCTTTGGGGCGGTGAATTGATTTCGGCGAAGGCGTCATATGAGAGGTGGTTATCAAAAAAAGTATACGTGAGTCGCGATGGATAAATTTAAGTAAGAGTGCTCGACGCAGCTACGGACACGTATAGGAACCTGTTAGGAAGCCAACGGCAACGAAATTCAAACCAGGATGTTTTTGCCATCTTCAGTTGTTTCGAATGCGTTTGGCTACCGGACCTTAGTGTCGTCAATCTATTTGTCGAACGCCAAAATGCTTCTGCGGGAAACCAAGGGGAGGCCAACCGTTCTCGTTGTCTCCCCCATTGGGATTCTCCAAGGGTTGCAGCGACCTTGGGGCGGAGGCATCACCAGGGTCAGGCCTTGGGGGCAGCCATCGACGGAGCCAACAGGAGCCATAGCCATCGGAGCCATCGGAGCCATCGGGGGCAGAGCATCTTGCGAGGGCATGCGAGACTAGCGTGAGCAGACCGATTCGACGATCGGGATGACGTTGAGGTTGCCGCAACCAAAGTCATCGCCGACTGCGAGTCGCCTTGCTGGCTGTCGAGCGAAAATAGGCCGGTGTTGTGCACCTATACCCATCGACGATTCTTTGCCATGGGACGGTCAACGGCGACGGGGCAGCTTGCGCGGTGGTGCGGGCGGGGGCGCCATCGATCGGGCGTTTTACACCCGGAATGACCCGCCGATCGCCACGACGCAGTCAGCCGAAAGAAAGCCGCTCGCGCAGATGTGACATCCCTTGGATCTGCGAAAATGCCGAAAAAGCACGAAAAAACCCGCCCTGGACACTTTAAATTGCGTCCAGAGCGGGTTTGAGTACACCCGGAGGGATTCGAGCCCCCAACCCTCGGTTCCGAAGACAAAACAAGCTTTCCTAATGCGTTCCGGATGCTTGCGAAAACCCCGTGTTCCACGGGGTTTTCCTTTTGACCAAATTTCGACCTGGCTTTAACCAGCTACAGATTTATCGAATTAGTGGGGGGATAAATAGGGGGATTTCCCGAACCTGGCGACATCGGTGGAGTTATCGGTCTGATGTAACTACGCAGTCCACGGACAGCAAAAAGTCCCCCCACTAATCCCTATTCCGGCTCGAAAAAAGCCGATCAAACGCAGTTCTGCGAAATGAGCGTCTTGAGCTGCAACACGCCTTCGACGGCACCTTTCGGGCGGGACGCTAGAAGGGACAATAACGCTTCACTCGGGTGTGATTTCGTATCACCCATTTCCCGTGATTGCCAAAGGAGTTTTCACTTGTCCAATCCTTTTCAAACGTCCGTTCAATACGACGATTACGTCGGACGCATCGCGATCGACGAATACCGTGATGCCGGTTCGTCGTCAGACCTGTTAGCAGTGGCTGCAAAAGCGGCATCAGTCCCCAAAGGAATGATGCCTGTTGCATTACGAATCAATGGTGCAAACTCTGTGAAGGGGAATGACGTCTCAATTTCTGTCCTGGCCGTGGATCGAGAAACCTGTGAACACATGCTAAAGGCAGGCGAAAGTATTCCCTATCGAAGCTTTGACGGGACGTTGGCAATCGCCGACCTCATCGACTGTATGAAAAGATTTTCTGCAACGGTCTTTCCGAAACGCTTTGAAGACGCGGAATTTCATTCTGCCGACTAATACGCGTTTCAAAACGCGGATGAGAAACCTGTCATCACGCATTGGTGTTGGTGATCGGCAAAAGCAACAGCCGCTCACTCGGTTCGCGGCTCAGTATCCTGAAAGGGCCATGATGCAGGTAGAACGCTTCGGCTTGGCCTGCAATGGCGTCACCACGACGATATATCTGCCTATTAGCCTTGGCAAAGTAGACAGCACAGTTGTCCAGCACAAGCAACGAAGCTCCCTCTAATCATGTGCCCAATTAATGGAACAGTGGCGGACGGGGCTGTCATTTTGGCAAGGGCACGATTGTTGACACGACAAAGTGCGGAAAACGCAACTGCCCAGGCAACGCAAATTGCCCATACTGCCTGGCGCGCGGTTTGCTGGTCCCCCAGTCAGGCCGCCAATTTGTACCGGAGTATCAAAGCCTTGAAGACATTAAGTATTTCAAAAACACGTAGATTCGCAGAAGAAAGATTTGCGTTTGCAACCAAGTCCGCAAAAAGCATTCACTTTTCGACAAAAAGCGCAAGTGCTGAGATACTTGCCGAGGATCGGATCATTGCGAACTCGCTCATAGAAGACGATGAGTTTGCCGACTTGGAAACTGGGACTGGCGTTGGCACATGGTCAAGCGTGCTAGCGATTGATTTGCGTGGTTCAACGGCCATGGCAGAGGCACTGGGGGGAGAAAACACATACGTTTTAGTGCATACCTTGCTACCAACTCTTGCTTGGTCATTAAAGAGATTGGGAGGTACTGTGATGAACTATCGCGGGGACGGAGTATTCGCAGGATTTGGTTTAACCAAAGTATACCGCGAACAGGATGAGCCCGAGAGTCATCAAAAGCGAGATGCAAATCAGACAGCGATCACCTCAGGGTTTCAGCTTCTCGAAGCGGTTCAAGATGCAATTCAACCGGTGCTTAATGAGGGCGGAATTGACGTTTCCCTATCAATTGGCATAGGTATCGAAAGTGGCGCGATGGTTGTTACGAAGGTGGGCTGGCTAAAATCACATGAATTGACGGCTTACGGCTCGCCGATCAATCGAGCGTGTCATCTTACAGGCGGTACGAACAGTGTGCGGGTTGGGCCAAATGCATGGGCGACGATACCAACGTCGCCCGACGGGACCCTCTTCCCTTCGGCGATTAATGGCGGATTCGAAATTTCATGTAGTGAAAAGATGGCATCGGTTTGATGGACAGTATCAGTAAAATTGAACAAGCATGGAAAACACATAGCTATCTCAATCAGTACATCGCTTTTGCCGATGCGAAGGCGGGCGTAGTAATTACGTTCGCATCCGCACTCGTAGCATATTTCGCTCCCAAAACCGGTTGTTCCAACAGCAGCGAAATCGTGGGTTCTGTTTTGCTGGTCTTTACTGCAACGGCAATGGCATTTGCAATTATGACAGTTTTCCCGAGATTAATAACACTTAAAGATACACAGCATCCTTTTCGTTCTATGATGAAAAAAAGCGTTGTCCGTCCAGGTTTTATCTTTTGGAAAGAAATCTTGGCCCATGGCGACGTAGAGCAGTTTGTTAACTCCTTTACGAGCAGGACCGACGAGGACGTTTTACAAGATGTCTTAGCTCATAATTTCGTTCTTAGCAGTATCGCCAACACGAAATATGATCGCCTAGCGATATCAATGCTATGCTTGTGCATCGCAATTGTCCTAGCGGGGCTTCACTTTTTGGTATCAGGCTGACCCGGCCGTCATCAGGGAGCAAAAATACGCTTGAGGATTGCGAACGGGGTTATTTGTTCGCTGACAAGCGAGATCGACCCGCATCACGCATACTGCCGCTCCGTGTCGTCCCATTCGTTGACAAGCGTTTCCCCAGACGGTTTGGGTGATGCCAAGCGTCGAAGCAAGGTGAGAAGCGGTTTCAACGACATCCGGCCACGTCGGTTTGGCGACGAGTAATCGTTCTTTGAACCTTTCGCTTGCTGCATGAACGACTTCACTAAGTTGAATCTGGTCTTTCCCTGAGCTGAGTACGCGATTGTTAGGTACCGGCTTTTCCTGTTTGCTTTCCTGAAAGCCTGTTCCCGGCGATAGCCGCTTTAATTTATTAAATTTATTAATTGGATTGGTAGGTTGTTTGTGGGCGAACTTTTGTTCGTTTGTGAGTGAACTGTTTTTCGATACTGGAGGAAGTGTTTCACCCTCTTCCTTCTCATCAAGAGCGGCACTTGCATCTACAACAACCTTTGACCATTGACTGTCGAGTTCATCGAATAATTCTTTGTGGCGTGTACAGAGAATGATCAGTTCCGGCAAACCGAGATGAGTGCGAATTTGAATGGCAATCTCCTCATAGCATGCCTGCGCGTCGATAACACAACTCCCCTCCTCGGCTTTGGCTGACATCATGGCGCGGATCTGACTGCGATACCAACTGATCTTTCGCTTTGTTTGCATCCACTGTAGTTGAAGGCTTTGTTTCTCGGCAAGCTTCTTCTCCAGGTCCGCTCTGATCGCAGCGAGTGGAGAAAGGTCAACGCCGAAGGCGTAGACGATCCTACCTGTCTTTTTGTCACGATAACCATGTCGCTTATGGTTTCCGGAATCGTTCCAGATGATAGCACCGACCTCGAACAATCGGCTTTCTAGCTTTTAAATTTGACGCTCGGATACGCCAAGCTCAAGGGCGGTGCGGCTCAAGGACTGGTAAACGATCGGACGACTCCCCTCCTGCCAGTCCTGCGCCTGAGTAAACGCCATGTAATGGTCAAGTAGCTGGATCATGCGCGGCGTAAAGCCACCACCTTTGCCCAACTTCTTGACGAGCAATAAAAGTTCGTAGCGATTTACGCCCTGCTCAATGCCTACGAATTCGCAAAACAGCTCATAGCGGTCACGATGGCGATAGCTCGCGATGCGACCCGCACGGCAATGGGAATACTCGGTGGTCGTTGAATAATGTTCTTCCATGTCATATTTGGCGTTCCCTCATCGGTGATCCAAGCGGTCATGTAAAACTCCAGGGAATCGGCATAGGGATAACCTTTGCAGAATCACTTTTTGACTTGCATGACGTACTGATTCGCGCTACCGTGAAATCCAAGCTCTCGGAGATCACATTACGCTCCTCTTTCATAGACCGCCGCTACCAACGGTGGTCTTTTGCTTTCTTGGTCAGACTTCTTTCGAGATGTCGCCCTCCTCTTCTTGATGGTTGTTAATCGTTGGAAAAAACGCAGCAGAACGCTCGCGTTCTCAGAGAATAGCTGGCACTGATTCGAGCCAACTGCAAACCACCCTACACGATTCTTGCACAGTTTTCGAGTGTTTCTTGCTGTACATGTTGCAACATGGCCATGCACGACGTACACGCTCATTGTCATCGGTGCGCGACAAATCGCAGAAAGCAAAGGCATGCAGCGGAACAGATTGGAAAAAATGCACGGTCGTGAGCATGCACACCGTACATGCACACCATGACGGGACAGATAGGTGAATATCTGCCGTGAACATCCGCCAAACGCGCATGCGCACCTTGTGACATGAACATGCGTGGTGGCCATGAACATGGGCATGTCTAAAAACGATGCACCCTGTCCAAACGTGAGAAACGCGACATTTTAAACGTGCGATGAACATGTACTAGGTTGGTTTGATGCACATGCGCAGCATGCGACATTTCTTCTGTCCAAGAAGCGCACAATGAAAGCGTGAGCGTCCGGCCATTGATAGGCAAAGTGCACATGGCCATTTACAGCTTCGAGACCATGTCCATGCATCGTTGATAGTCGGGCAATCACAAGGTAGGCGGCGTGTCCCAATAGAGTCGCGGGGGACCTGAACGGGATGCGACATGGCCATGTCCGCGTGCATGGACAGGTCGTCCAAATGCAGTTCCTTATGTGCATAACAGATGACTGACATCAAAAAATGCTTGTCACTCGCCATGAGTTTGCAGTAGTTTGCAAGTGTCAACAGCATTTGAGTGAGCCATTCCATTGTCCCAAACGAAACTGTCCATATCTGCATCCGCCCGCATCATCGGTAAAAGCAGAGCCACCATTGCCCGGCATATGAAAAGTGGCAAACTCTCCTTCAGCATTGATGATGATGGCAATAAACTGATCGAAGCATCCGAGCTGGCGAGGGTGTATGCCGATCTCTGTGATTTCAGTCGTGAGGAGGGGAAAAATGCATTGGAGCCCGTCCGTATCGAATCTCCTTCTAAGCCACTACCCTCCGAACTCCAACGGCTCAATGACCAGTTGATTGAACAGTACAAGTCGCAAGTTGAAGATTTGCGGGAAGCATTGTCGAAATCACAGGACGGGTTAAACCGAACCACCTTGCTACTTGAGCATCAAGCCAATCACAACAAGGGCTGGGAAGAACAGTTCAGCAGACTTGAGAAACTGATCAGCAACCAGGAAGAAGAGACAACGAGGCTAAAACGGGCACTGCAAGCGGAACGAAAAAATCGTTCTGGAAGAAACTTATGGGATGAACAGTCGTTCTTTTGCTCATAAATCTTCCTACAGCGACTTTACGCGTTCTGAAAGGGTTTGTACCGGAAAACAGCAACCTCGATGCCAGGATGCAGATTTGAGCAAATGGCAATGGGGAAGTGAGGTTATAAAATCTTTTAGCCGTGCCGGATGTGGGAGGAGGGGGCTAAGCAATGAATCGCTTTGACGAACTTGACGCCTTCAAAAAAATTAATCTGAGTTTGATTGCGAGCGCATTCGGGTTTGTCATCGATCGTCGCAAAAGCACGAAGCATTCGGTATTGATGCAATCCGGAGCGGAAAAGATCATCATTGCCCAAAACGGAGCCCACTACGTCTATTGCAGTGTGCATGACTCCAAATCAAACGGAACTGCCATCGATTTTATACAGCGTGTTGTTGAACCAGGATGTTCGCTTGGGCGTGTTCGGCAATTGCTGCGACCTTACTTGAACGGCGCCAACTTGGGGATCATTGCAGAGAAATATCGCGATTGTTTTGCTACAACCATTCGCTCCAGTGAGTCGGACCTGCTGGGTGTTGCTTCGCGATACTCGCAATTCGAGCCGTTGGAATCGCACCATCGTTTTCTTTGTGACACACGAGGTATCCCGCTCCCGTTGCTATTGAGCGATCACTTGCGGGGTTGCATTCGTCACTCTCCACGACACGGATCAGTGATCTTCCCACACTGGGGCGCACCGCATGTGTCCACACCGGATGATCGATGCCTGACCGGGTTTGAGATCAAGGGACCGGGCGTCAACATGTTTTCCAAGGGTGGCCGTAAATCGTTGTGGATGAGCACCGGTAAGCCAACCGACAATGTGCTAACGTTTGCCGAGAGCGCCATTGACGCAGTTTCGTATCTGGTTCTTCATGGACAACAAGATCAGACGCGAGTGGCGTCGATTTCAGGGCAATTCAATCCCGATCAGCCAGCCCTCATCCGCTCTGCCATGAATCGGATGGAGGAGGGGAGTCGTGTTGTGGCAGCGTTCGATAACGATGAGGCCGGTGATCGTATGACGCAGACGCTTTCAGAGATGGTCATTCAGACGGAACGAACTGATTTGCAATTTGTTGACCATCGGCCTGTTCAACGCGGCGAAGATTGGAACGAGGTCTTGAAGCAACGAGAACCTGGACCACAGTACTCTCTAGCGTAAGTGTTAAGTGAGGCTGCAAGACAACGCCCACTCCGTGTCAATTGGGGACGCGTGTAACAAATGTCATGTTTTGAGCGAAATCCGTGTAATCTGTCACAAACTATGAGTCTGTGATCCACTGCGAAAGGGAGCTGAGCCTAAACGGGAATTGGACCGCTTTCGCTCAGCGAACCTTCGCGGTTCAATTGCTGTCGTGTTTTCGAGGAGAATTACCATGTCCAAAGATCCAAGAGTAGCCAGCCAGATGGACTCGCGTATTTGCGGGACCATTCAAATGCCTACAGTGGGCAGCGTGCCCGCAGGTGCGATTCCAATTTGTCGCCTTGGCCATGTTATGCAAAAGTTTCCATTCGATCCTCAAACAATCGCGAATTCAATCCGCTTTCGTGAAGGCGGCAGTGTATTTTGTGACACTTCGCTATTTATTTCGGAAACAGATTCTCGAATTTGGGATGCGTTAATTGAGCATGATCGATTGACCATCATTCCGCCAATTCTTGACGAATTGGAGTGGTGGCTACAAGACGAGAAAGTCAAGAACGAACAGATTCGTGCTATTGTGAAGGGCCAGCGTGATGGAGTGACCGATCCTGTTAATCTCTTATTTCAACCACCGTCCGAAATCTGGCATACAATTCAATACTATGTATCACTCCTAGGAAGCCGCAAATTTTTTGCGGAAATCGTTCGGGAGCGGTTTATCCGGGAGAACGGTCGGTCTCCATCAAATCAGGAAGTTAGCAATATTCTGCAGGGAGTAGGAACGACTCGCGCTCAATTACTTGCGAAGCAAGGCAAAAGTTCTAAGCTAGCGGAGCATAAAGTAAACGACGAATACCTTGTCGTGTCAGCTTTCGTCCGTGCGATTGCTTTGGGCGAAGAAACGACAATTTTGACGGCTGACGAGGCGGTTCTTGACCAATGCCACAAGGCGTCCTGTTTGATGACATGGCACTACGTTTCACAATATTTGGCTGGCGTTTATGCCGAAGACCCAAGTCGGTTTGAAATCTTACGAATCCCAAATCCCGAGCCCGAGTACTTCGTCGAAGATGAGTTATTGCTGCTTAAGAGAAAGAACGCGCTTCCGTTAGAAGTTCTACCTTCAAGGCGGACGGAAGTGCAGATTCATTGCATGTTGCTGCGTCCAGACAAAGTGACTCGGCTCACATTTTCCGCTGAACGCGAGATGATGGAGGTTTTCAAAATCAAACAAACTAATAAAGGGGCGAACACAGACTTGCTTAACGGTCAAAACCTTCACCTGTTCCCGCCTGTTCTTGCTAGACAGGGAAATGAAACTTGCGCGATTATTGCAACGGACCGCTCTGTACCCGAAAAGAACTCTGGAGTTTACGTCTCGCCTATGGACTTGGAATTATGTCTACTTTGCGATGAAGTTCACAGTCATGTTGAATTCGGGACACAGCCCTCGCCATGATGATTGCTCAACGACCATCGGGGACAGAGCATCTTGTGGGGGCATGCGTGACTAGACCGATTGGAAGCTTGGAATGACTTCGAGGTTGCCGCAACCAAAGTCGTCGCCGACTGCGAGTCGTCTTGCCGGATGTCGAGCGAAAATAGGCCGGTGTTGTGCACCTATACCCATCGACGATTCTTTGCCATCGGACGGTCAACGGCGACGGGGCAGCTTGCGCGGTGGTGCGGGCGGGGGCATCGTCGATCGGGCGTTTTACACCCGGAATGACCCGCCGATCGCCACGACGCAGTCAGCCGAAAGAAAGCCGCTCGCGCAGATGTGACATCCCTTAAATCTGCGACAATGCCGCAAAAGCACGAAAAAACCCGATTCCGACGCGGTGGAACGCGTCGAAAACGGGTTTAAGTACACCCGGAGGGATTCGAACCCCCAACCCTCGGTTCCGAAGACCGATGCTCTATCCAGTTGAGCTACGGGTGCGTGATGCCCAGAGTTTAGCTTCCTCTGCCGCTTTGTCCAAGTGTCCTCTAACAGGTTTTTTGGGTTACCTATCTTACCATGACCCCCGCCGTCGCTTGCTGGTTCACTTTGACGCCATTCTATTAGATGCAAATCAATTTTCATGGTATCCATCGGCAAGGAGACGGCTGGAATATGGCGACCCAATCAAAGTCCACTCGATCGAAATCAAAGTCCAAATCCAGCCGCTCGGACGCAAAAAGTAAGCCTGCGAATCGCAAAAAAGCCAAGGGAAACCCCTTCCATCAGCGACTTGCTTCGCTGACCTACTACCAAGCCTGTCAATTGCTCGGTGAACAAGGCCCCGAACTGCTCCGCGAAAGCAACCGGGCCTTCGAAATCGATTCCGAAGAAGATGTCTTCCTGGGCGGCGACCTGTACCGCGTCCGGTTTCATGATTCCGACGTCCCAGGCGGGCGTGCAATCGCGACATTTACTCTTCAATCGGCTCGCTCGAAACAGTTGCAGCCCAATTGTGATCAGTGCGAAACCGCGTGTGTCCATCTGGCCGCGGCTTTGTCGCATCTGTTGGAAGCCAAAAGTGTCCTTGGTCTGGCAGCGCCACCGGATGAATCGGTGCCGCTCGAAAATCTGACGCATGATGAATTGCGCGAACGTGCCTTGGCCGAACGTCGGCAGCGGGCGGTCGAAGAACCGATGATGGTCCGCACCACCGATTCGTCAAAACCTTGGACCGACTATGTGGTCACCAGCAAAACGTCGGGCAAGTCCTATCGTGTCGCTCTGCGTGGGACCGAGCCGGGCCAATCGTATTGCTCTTGTCCCGACTTTCGCACGAACTCACTGGGAACGTGTAAGCACGTCTTTCATGTGCTGGAAAAAATTTCACGTCGGTTCAAAAAGTCGGAGTTAGCGACACCTTACCAACGCAACAATTTGTCTTTGCGTTTGCACTACGGCGACGATTTTGGTTTGCGATTTAATTTGCCGACGAAGCTCGATCCAACAGTCGAAGAAATCGTGGATCAAGCCGGTGAGCAGTCCTTGCGTGATGGACAAGAGGCGATGCGGCGGATCGAGGCGCTCGAACACGCTGGTCACCCCGTTCATCTTTACCCCGATGCCGAGGATTACCTTCAGCGTGCATTGGTGCAAAAGCATCTGCAATCGCAATGTGATGAGATTCGCCGCAATCCCGCCAAACATTCGCTGCGAACTGAATTGCTGGACGCCAAACTGTTGCCTTACCAACTCGATGGGATCGCGTTCGCCGTGGGTGCCGGACGTGCGATCCTGGCCGACGACATGGGGCTGGGCAAGACGATTCAAGGGATCGGAACTGCGGAATTGCTCGCTCGGTTGGCCGATATCAAACGTGTGCTGGTGATTTGTCCGGCATCGCTGAAGAGTCAATGGCGAAGCGAGATCGAGCGGTTCAGTGGCCGCAGCGTGCAGATTGTGCTGGGGACCGGTGCCGAGCGGGCGGAACAATATCGCAGCAACGCCTTCTTTACCATTTGTAACTACGAACAGGTGTTGCGAGATCTGACGGCAATGGAATCAACCCCGTGGGATTTGATCATTTTGGACGAAGGCCAGCGAATCAAAAACTGGGAGTCCAAAACCAGCAACATGATTCGGACGCTGCAAAGTCCTTATCGATTGGTGCTTTCGGGCACTCCGCTTGAAAACAATCTTGGCGAGTTGTTTACGGTCGCGAGATTTGTGGACGAACAGCGTCTTGGACCCGCCTATCAATTCTTTCATCGTCATCGAGTTGTTGACGAGAAAGGAAAAACGCTCGGGTACCAACGACTGGATCAGCTTCGCGAAACGATGCAGCCCATCCTGCTGCGGCGAACACGGGCCGAAGTCGCAAAACAATTGCCGGAGCGGACCGATGAAATCGTGCGAATTGTACCGACGGCGGAACAACTGGAAATTCACGACAGCAACATGAAGGTGGTTGCCCAAATCACCGCGAAGAAATTTCTAACCGAAATCGACATGTTGCGTCTGCGTCGCGCATTGGCAATGGCCCGGATGGTCGCTGACAGCACGTACCTGATCGATCAACAGGACCAAGAATACAGCAGCAAACTAGAACGACTCGGCGAGCTGCTTGAAGGATTGATTGCCGATCCCACTCGCAAGATTGTATTGTTCAGCGAATGGCGACGGATGCTCGATCGCGTCGAGCGGCGGTTGGATCAAATCGGATGCGACTTTGTACGGCTCGATGGCAAAGTGCCTCAGAAGAAGCGGGCTGCAATTGTGGCTCAATTTCAAAACGACCCCGAGTGCCGGGTGATTCTGATGACCAACGCCGGTTCAACGGGGTTGAACTTGCAGAGTGCCAACACGGTGATCAACGTCGATCTGCCGTGGAACCCAGCGGTGTTGGAGCAGCGGATTGCGCGAGCTCACCGCATGGGGCAAAAGAATCCTGTGCACGTTTACAAACTGGTGACCACGGGAACGATCGAAGAGAAGTTGTTGGACACGTTGGCATCCAAGCAGGACTTGGCCAATGCGTCGCTCGATATGCAGAGTGATGTCGAGTCGGTCGAATTGTTCAGTGGTATGGAGGAGTTGAAACGGCGGCTTGAGCAAATCATCGGCCCCACGCTGACCGCGCCGGTGGACCAGAGCCAACAGCGACGGGTCGAGGCGGAAACCGAAGCGTTGCGTCAGCGACGCGAAAAAGTTTCGGCTGCGAGCGGCCAGCTTGTCGGAGCCGCACTTGCGTTGGCCGGGGAATTGATCAACAAGCCGGGGGACACCCCTCCATCAAGCGAAACGGTCGATCGATTGAGCGAGCGACTGAGTGAATGTGTCGAAACCGACAGCCAAGGTCGTCCGCAATTGACGATCAGTCTGCCGGACAACGATGCGCTGCGAGGCTTGGCGATGACGTTGGCGCGACTGCTGGAAGCCTAATGCGAGGTGCTTGTCATTGAGGCAAAAAGACATCGGTACGCCTGCTTTCTGTGCAGATGTCGCATGGGACTTCATCGCACCGATTCGCTCATGAAGACGCGTTTTGATCGTGTTTTGACGCAATAACCTCTACCTATTTTCCCTGAGCTCGCTCGGTTGGGTCGGTTGGCATAGCAGATGCGTTGGGTGGATTTGCTTTGGGTAACGCTGGGAAGGATTTTTACGTAGCTACCTTCGCCAGAAGGTGGTGATTCGTATTTGCGCGGCAATCATCCACGCTCGGGCGAGCGTAGCTACGAAACGGAAGTGCCGTCATTTTCCCTCTTTCAAATGTTT
Organism: Novipirellula caenicola; assembly: GCF_039545035.1. Classification (NCBI taxonomy): domain Bacteria; kingdom Pseudomonadati; phylum Planctomycetota; class Planctomycetia; order Pirellulales; family Pirellulaceae; genus Novipirellula; species Novipirellula caenicola. The sequence goes on along the minus strand of NZ_BAABRO010000005.1, from coordinate 302,024 downwards.
CACCGCGTTGTGCTTTTAAGGCTAAACGGTTGGCATCCAAAGCAGATGACATAAATCAACGCTGCTGGGAAACAAGGGATGCACAAGCCTGATGCGATGTTGCTGGAGCGAGCTCGTGCGAAAGCCGAAGCGGCTGGCTATCCTCTTGCAAGTCCAACCAAGCATCGCCGCGTCGTGCTGGTCACCGGAGCGTCGGCGGGACTGGGATTGGCGCTCGCGCGACGATTGATCGCCGAACAAGAGTCGCAGCAATACTATATCGTCTTGACCGCTCGTGAGTCCTCGTTGGCCCGCTTTAAAACGCATGGAATCAATGCGAGCGAGACGGTTTGGATACGATCATTGGAGGTGACCGATGCAAACCAGCGATGCGAGTTGGTTGCAGAGATCGACAAGAAGCTTGGTGGTGTCGACATTTTGGTCAACAACGCCGGGGTGGCCTATCGGTCGTGCGTCGAACATGTGACCGAGCCGGAGCGATTGCATCAGATGAACATCAACTTTCGTTCGCCACTGGAGCTGATCCGCTGTGTGTTGCCGGGGATGCGAGCGAGGCGATCCGGGAAGATCATCAATATCTCGTCGGTGGGCGGGATGATGGCGATGCCGACGATGTCGGTTTACTCGGCATCCAAATTTGCCTTGGAAGGTGCCAGTGAAGCACTCTACTACGAATTGAAACCTTGGAATGTTTCCGTGACTCTGGTGCAACCGGGGTTCATGCGATCCGATGCGTTCGCGAAAGTCCCTTACACGGTGATGAGTGCGAAGGCATCAAGTGATTGCAGTGACCCCTATCATGAACACTACCACCACATGGAAAAATTCATTGCAAAGATGATGGGCCGAGCACTTGCCACTCCCGACTCGGTGGCAAGCAAGGTGACTCGCATTGCGAGATCTAAATCACCCCCACTGCGAGTCTATGGCAGTGTGGATGCGGTAGCGTTCGCGTGGTTGCGATGTCTGCTGCCTCGACGTTTTTACACGTGGTTGTTGTATCGAAATCTGCCGAACGTCCGCCAGTGGGGACAACGCTAAAAGCGATCATCCCCGTAGCGGAAGTCGTCAAGACTTTCGAGGACTCGGGGAGGACCGGACGAAACTTTTGACGGCTTGTTGTTTTAGTCGTAGGACGGACTTCCTAGTCCGTCCAATACACCATTGACGGACTAGGAAGTCCATCATACACCCCTGCCGCACGGAACGTCACTAAATCAACAGCCCGTCAAGACTTTCGAGGGAATCAGGGAGGACTGGACGAAACTTTTGACAAGTTTCGCTACGAAGTGCGTTCGCCATTGGGAGATCGCTAGAAGCGATCATCTCCGTAGCGGAAGTCGTCAAGACTTTCGGGGGAATCAGGGAGGACCGGACGAAACTTTTGACAAGTTTCGCTACGGGAAAGGGGCAAACTACGAGGTTGGTTTGCGGCCTAGAAACAGATAGTACGGGGCCTGCAGCAGCGGTAGGTACGGGACCTTGCCAAGTCGTTCTTCGCAGCGATCGGTCGTGAACCGGCGGTGGAGCATCGCGAGGTGATCGCTGCTGAGAAACACGTTGTCGGCGGCGAACCAGTGCGTCCAAAATGCACGCCGCAACCAACCATGCTGCCGCTGACCTTTGGTGGCATGTTTTCGCGAGACATAAAAATCGACCACCGCAATTACCCCTCCCGGTTTTAACATCGCTTCAGCCAGTGCGAGCGTTTGAAACCAGTCGGGAATCATCGTCAGCGAATAGCTCAGCGTGATCACATCCACGCTCGCCGGTGGCAGCGAAAACGTGGTGGCATCGGCAAGATGGGTCTTGGCATTTTCGCAGCCAAGATCGTGAATCCGCTGGTCCGCAACCTTTAACAGAGAGGGAGAGAGATCGAGCAGGTGAACGCTACAAAGTCGCTTCGTTTGATCGCCAGCGAATGCCAAGTTGGTTCCTGTTCCCGCACCGATATCCAACCACACGCCGTCGTGGGGGAAATCGATCCACGAGATCAGTTCGTTGCGGCCATGTAGCATCCGCTC